>JAEZVM010000079.1 GCA_023420795.1 Pseudomonadota bacterium | reverse complement strand
ACCATCCCGTCGAGCATCGTCGCGTGGAAGAAGCTCGCCGACGAAGGCAAGCGGCCGTTCATGCCGGTGCCGGTCGATTTCCGCGCCGACCATGAGGGCGACATTTATGGCGGCCATATCGGCAAGCCGAGCAAGCTGGTGTGGACCCGTTCGCCGATCCCGCTGCCGGACGACACGGCGACGCACGAGACCTTGTTCGCCTATGTGTCCGACTACGGGCTGCTGTGGACCTCGCTGCAGCCGCACGGCGTGAAGATGGGCGACCCGCGCCTGCAAATCGCCAGCCTCGACCACACGATCTGGTTCCACCGGCCGTTCCGCATGGACGAATGGCTGCTGTTTGCAATGGACAGCCCGAATGCGTCCGGCGGCAGGGGCCTGTGCTTCGCCCATGTGTACAACCAGAAGGGTGAACTGGTCGCGACGCTGGCGCAGGAAGGGCTGATCCGGATGCGGGAAAAGAAGGCCGCTTGATGTGATCGATCCCGCCCTGGCCTGTCATTACAAGCCGGGGCACTTGCAATTCCCTTTTCTGTCATTCCGAACGCAGTGAGGAATCTCATCCGTTCGTGCAGGTTCGGTGACTGGATATTCCTCACTGCGTTCGGAATGACCGGGTCGCGAAGACCGGGTCACGAACGGCAGATAGTGGATGACTAGGCTGCACATGCCACCCCCATCAATACAGGAATAAACATGGATTTCGTACTATCGCCGGAAGTGCTGGCGATGCTGTTTGGCGCCGCTGCCATAGCGGGTTTTGTCGATGCGATCGCGGGCGGCGGCGGCCTGATCACGATACCGGTGCTGCTGTTGGCGCAGGTGCCACCGCTACAGGCGCTGGCGACCAACAAGCTGCAGGCCAGCTCCGGTTCGCTGACCGCCTCATTGATGGTGATCCGGCGCGGGCTGGTGCGCCTGCCCGAGGTGCGGCCGTTGTTCATCGCTTCGCTGATCGGTTCCGGCATCGGCGCGTTCGCGGTGCAGTTCATGCAGGCGCAGACGCTGGACGTGGTGATTCCGGTGGTACTGGTCGGCATCGCGCTGTATTTCGTGCTGGCGCCGGGCGCCGGCGCGGTCGAGCGTCATCCGCGCATCGGCAGCACCGTTTATCGCAGCACGGTGGTGCCGGGCATCGGCTTCTATGACGGCATGTTCGGTCCCGGCACCGGCTCGTTCTTTTCGCTGGCCGGCGTCGCGCTGCGCGGGCAGAACCTGATCACCGCGACCGCCAATGCGAAGGTGCTCAACTTCGCCAGCAACATCGCATCGCTGGCCATCTTCATCATCGGCGGCAAGGTAGTATGGGCGGCCGGCGCGGCGATGATCTGTGGGCAGGTGCTCGGCGCATGGGGCGGTTCGCATGCGATGGTACGCGGCGGCACGCGCCTGATCCGGCCGATGATCGTGACGGTATGCTTTGTGATGCTGGGGCGCTATCTGTGGCAGAAAGGCCTGCTTGGTTTTTAGGCTGTGTGCGAAACGCATGCGCGGCTGCATGGTCGAATCGATAGCCGCCGAAAGCATTTGATGAACGGCAACCGACTTTCCTTCGATTACCGATGAAGCAGCTCAAGGATATTCCGCTTTCCATACTCGACCTCGCGCCGATCCAGCGTGGCGGCACTGCCGCCGATGCCTTTCGCCGCACGCTCGATCTCGCCCAGCATGCGGAACGCTGGGGCTATCGCCGCTACTGGCTGGCGGAGCACCACGGCATGCCGGCCATCGCAAGCGCGGCAACTGCGGTGGTGATCGGCCATGTGGCTGCCGGCACCAGCACGATCCGGGTCGGCGCCGGCGGTATCATGCTGCCAAACCATGCGCCGCTGGTGATCGCCGAACAGTTCGGCACGCTGGAATCGATGTACCCGGGGCGCATCGACCTCGGGCTCGGGCGCGCGCCGGGCTCGAATCAGCTGACCGCACGCGCGCTGCGACGCAGCCTGCAGAATGACGGCAATGAATTTCCGGAACAGCTGGCCGAGTTGCGCGCATATCTGAAGCCTCGTGGTAATGGTCCGGGCGTCGCTACGTCGGGCGTCGCCACGCCAAGGGTTCGTGCCGTGCCGGGCGAAGGACTCGACATTCCAATCTGGCTGCTCGGCTCCAGCGACTTCAGTGCGCAGCTTGCCGCGCATCTCGGATTGCCGTTCGCTTTCGCCGGCCAGTTCTCGCCGGCCTACATGCAGGCCGCGCTAAACCTGTACCGGCAATGCTTCCAGCCGTCCGCCGTGCTGAGCAAGCCGTATGCGATGGTGGGTCTGAACGTGTTCGCCGCTGATACCGACGAAGAGGCCCGGATGCTATCGACTTCGCACCAGCAGATGCATGTGAACCTGATACGCGGCGTGCCGGAGCAGATGCCGCCGCCGGTGAAGAGCATGGACGACCTGTGGTCGCCGCATGAACAGGCATCGGTGGAGGCGACGCTGCGCGCCTCGATCATCGGTAACCCGGTGACGGTAAAGAAAGAACTGCAGGCATTCATCGAAGCGACGCAGGCCGATGAACTGATCATCAACTCGATGATCTTTGACCATGCCGCGCGCCTGCGTTCGTACGAGATCGTGGCGCAGGCCCGAGCCTGACGGAGGCAGCCATGTACATGGTGTATTGGACCGAACACGAAAACGGCAGCGCGCAGGCGCATGGCCGGCAATTCGATACCAGCGAGATGAGCGCGGCGCTGCAGTTCATGGAAACGCTGCGTACCCGGCAGCGCGCCGGCGAAGCCGTCAGCTTCGTAACGATGTCGTCGGAGCATCCGCATTCCGTCGGCCATGCGGGCGTCGCCGATCCGCATCCCGATTACAACTGGAAGAAACGCCGGAAGTAGCGGCGCATCCGTCGCAAGGCCTGTTCAACCTGGTTCTATAATCTCGGTCGGTGAATACCCGCCGGCGCCAGTCAGGCTTTCGGCTGCAATCCGGCCGTAATCTGTGACACACTTCGCTTGCTGCGTTCCGCCCGGCTCACTCATGCTGACGGCGGTTCGGGCAAGGATTCCGGTCACCGCCGGCATGCCCGGCAAAACCACTCGCTTGTTTATCAGGGATTTCTTCAATTGGAAGCACATCAGGCCTTGCCTTATCTGCGCGAGACGCTCCTGTTCCTCGCACTTACCGGGATTCTGATTCCGCTGCTGCAGCGCTTTCGCGTCAACCAGGTGCTCGGCTTTCTTGCCGCCGGCACGCTGATCGGTCCGTTCGGTCTCGGCCTGTGGGCAAACGAAGTACCGTGGCTGGCGTACTTCACGTTCCCGCGGCGCGAGGGCGTGGTCGCGCTGGCCGACCTGGGCGTGCTGTTCCTGATGTTCATGATCGGCCTCGAACTGTCGGCCGAGCGCCTGTGGGCGTTGCGGCGCTGGGTGTTCGGCGCGGGCAGCGCGCAGGTGCTCGTCAGCGCGGCTCTCATCGGCGGGCTGGCCTACATATTTGGAAACACGATCGAGGCAGCGGCTATTCTCGGCTGCGTGCTGGCGCTGTCCTCGACGGCGGTGGTGATGCAGCTGATGACCGAACAGCGCACGCTCGGCTCGCCGCTCGGACAAGCCGGCTTCTCGATCCTGATGCTGCAGGATCTGGCCGTGGTGCCGCTGCTGATCATGATGGGTGTGCTGGCCAAGGGCACCACCGACGGCGTGCTCGCGCTGGTCGGGCTGACGCTGGTGAAATCGGTTGCCGCTATCGTGCTGATCTATCTGCTCGGTCGCCGCGTGATCCGGCCTCTGTTCCATTCGTTCGCGCAGCAGCGCCAGCCGGATGTGTTCATGGCTCTGACGCTGCTCTCGACGCTGGGCATCGCGGCGCTGACGGAAATGGCGGGCCTCTCGACCGCGCTGGGTGCATTCCTCGCCGGCCTGCTGCTGGCGGAAACCGAGTTCCGGCACGAGGTCGAAGTCACGATCGAGCCGTTCAAGGGCCTGCTGATGGGCCTGTTCTTCATGTCGGTGGGCATGGCAATCGACGTGCGCGAGGTAGCGGCGTCGCCGGTGTGGCTGCCGCTGTCGGTGGTCGGACTGTTCACCATCAAGACGCTGGTGCTTGCAGTGATTTTCCGGTTCGGCGGCTTCAGCTGGGGCCGCGCCGTGGAGGGCGGCACGCTGCTCGGGCAGGGCGGCGAATTCACCTTCATCGTGGTCGGCTACGCGCTGGCGACCAAGCTGATGCCGCAGGCTACCGGCCAGTTCATCATGCTGGTGGTCAGCTTGAGCCTGTTCGCCACGCCGCTAGTGGCAAAGGCGGGGCGCATGTTCGGCAGCTGGTGGGAGCGGCGCTATCCGGATCATCAGGACAGCATCGACGAGGCGCAGATCGTACCGGCCAGCGGCAAGATCATCATCGCCGGCTTCGGCCGCGTCGGCCAGGTGGTGGCGCAGATGGTGGCCGCGCAAGGTGCGCCATACGTGGCCTTCGAAAACAACGCACGCCTGATCGCGAAACTGCATCCGATGGGCCTCCCCGTCTATTTCGGCGACGCTGCGCGCGTCGAGCTGCTGCGCAAGGTGCATGCGGAAGACGCGGCGGCGATCGTGCTGACGATGGACCATCCGGCCTCCGCGCTGCATGCGGTCAAGGCGATCCGCCGCGAGTATCCGCATGTGCCGATCTTTGCGCGTTCGCGCGACGAGAAGCATGCGCTGGCGCTGAAGCAGGCCGGCGCGTCGTACGTCATCCCCGAGACGCTGGAAGCCGGCCTGCAGCTGTCGGCATTCGTGCTGCAGCAGCTCGGCTTGTCCGAAGGCACTACGGCCCACTTGATCCAGATCGAACGCGACCGGCGCATCGCCGATCTGCAGGCATGATGACTGTTAGCATGGAAGCGGCCCGACACAAATTCCTGCAACGTCCTGTAAAGTCATAAAAAACCACAAGAAAGGGAACCATGAAAATCGTCAACGACGTTACCGAACTGATCGGCAACACGCCTCTCGTACGCATCCGCAAGCTGGCCGGGGAAGGCGGTGCGGACGTGGTCGCCAAGCTGGAGTTCTACAACCCCGCGCACAGCGTGAAGGACCGGATCGGCGTCGCGATGGTCGATGCCGCCGAACAGGCAGGCCTGGTCAAGCCGGACACGATTTTCGTCGAGCCGACCAGCGGCAATACCGGCATCGCGCTGGCGATGGTGTGCGCGGCGCGCGGCTACCGCTGCGTGCTGACCATGCCGGAAACGATGAGCAAGGAACGCCGCATGCTGCTGCGTGCGTACGGCGCCGAACTGATCCTCACGCCTGGCCCGGAAGGCATGAACGGCGCGATCAAGAAGGCGGAAGAACTGGTCGCATCCGACCCGCGCTACGTGATGCCGCAGCAGTTCAAGAATCCGGCCAATCCGGAAATCCACCGCAAGACCACCGCCGAGGAAATCTGGCGCGACACCGACGGCAAGGTCGATATCCTGGTATCAGGCATCGGCACCGGTGGCACGATTACCGGCGTGGGCGAAGTGATCAAGGCCCGCAAGCCGACTTTCCAGTGCATCGCCGTCGAACCCGATGCATCACCCGTGCTGTCTGGCGGCCAGAAGGGCCCACATCCGATTCAGGGCATCGGCGCCGGCTTCATTCCGGATGTACTAAACACGGGCATCTATGACGAGGTGATTCGCGTGAAGAACGACGACGCGTTCGACTTCGCGCGCCGCGCAGCCAAGGAAGAGGGCCTGCTGGTCGGGATTTCTTCAGGCGCGGCACTGTGGGCCGCGGCCCAGGTCGCCAGCCGCCCGGAGAACAAGGGTAAGCTGATCGTGACCATCATCCCGTCGTTCGGCGAGCGCTATCTGAGCACGCCGCTGTTCGCGCACCTGGCGGACTGACGCGGCTTCAGCGCCGCTCAGGCGGCGCTACCTAAGATGGCCTGTGCGACGCGGCGCGCGCTCGGCAAGAAGCGGGCAATGGTCGCCAGCAGCTCATCTTCCGCGACGGGCTTGCCGAGATAGGCGTCGCATCCCGCCCAGCTACCGCGGAACTTGTCGAAAGCGGAGGTTTTGCTGCTCAACATCACCACCGCCACATCCTTCGTCGCCGGATTCGACTTGAGCGACTTGCACACCTGATAGCCGTCCATGCCGGGCATCAGGATGTCGAGGAAGATGCAGGTGTAGTTCTTGGCCTGCGCCATTTCGATCGCCTTTTCACCGTTTTCCGCGAAATCGACATCGAAGCGGAACGGTGCCAGCTTCGCCCGCATGAAGGCGCGCACGGTGGCGCTGTCATCCACCACCAGCACCGATTCGACCGTCCGGGTTTCCACGAATACCGGTTCCTGCGGCCGCTGCCTGTCGGCGGCTCGCCGCCAGGTGCGGCCATCCCATTGGTCTGGACTCTGGCCGCGCCGCTCGCGCTCCTGCAATGCCGCCTGCATCTGCCGGTCGAGCTGCTCGAACAGGCGCATCCAGTGGATCGGCCGTTCTACCAGCGGCCATGCGCCTTCGGTCGCTGTACGACCGATCAGAACCGCCGGCGCATGGATGTTCGGCGAACGCGCCTGCAACTGATGCATGCCGTCCGGGCTGTCGGCATTGGCTAGATAAATGTCGGCACGCTCGCCGGCTGCCCGTTCGGCATAGCAGAACGGTCGTCGCCCGGTGAGGCGGAAAGTCGAAGCAAGCATCGTCTTTTCGGCATCGGGAAAGCCGAGCATTTCCAGCACGAAGCGGCGGCTGGTGGTCTGGGCTGGTCCGGTTTCGGGTGCAGTGTCCATGGTGAAGGGCGGCTTGTTCAAGGAATTCGTCGCAGCAAACATCATTGCATAAGAGGCAATGTTGCGGATAGTAGCCGCCGCAAATTTTTGCATCCGCCACCGGCAAGAGCCGGATAATGGCGGCTTTGTGATTGAGATCGATCGAGGTAGGACATGAGTGATTTTCGCAGCGATACCGTGACGCAGCCGACGGCGGCGATGAAGCAGGCGATGATGGAAGCACCGCTCGGCGACGATGTGCTGGGCGACGACCCGACCGTCATCCGGCTGCAGGAGATGGCGGCGCAGATGCTGGGCTTCGAGGCGGCGCTGTTCGCACCGAGCGGCACGCAGACCAACTTGATCGCGCTGATGACGCATTGCCAGCGCGGCGACGAGGCGATCGTCGGCCAGCAGTGGCACACCTATCGCTGGGAAGCCGGCGGCATGGCGGTGCTGGGCTCGGTCCAGCCACAACCGCTGGAGAATCAGGCCGACGGCACCATCGCGCTGACCGACATCGAGGCGGCGATCAAGCCGGACGATCCGCATTTCGCCCGCACGCGGCTGGTGGTGCTGGAGAACACGACCGGCGGCAAGGTGCTGCCGCTGTCCTACATGCGGGCGGTTCGCGAGCTGGCGCAACGGCACGGCCTGCGCACGCATATCGACGGCGCGCGGCTGTTCAACGCGGCGGTCGCGCAGGCAGCCGCAAGCGGCAACGATCCGGTGCGGCAGGCAAGGGAAATCTGCGAAGCTTACGACTCGGTGTCAGTCTGCCTGTCGAAAGGTCTCGGCGCGCCGGTCGGTTCGCTGCTGCTCGGCTCGCATGACTTCATCCGGCAGGCGCGCCGCGTGCGCAAGATGTTGGGCGGCGGCATGCGGCAGGCCGGCCTGATCGCTGCAGCGGGCATCCACGCGCTGCAGCATCATGTGCACTGGCTGGCCGAGGACCATGCGCACGCGCTGCTGCTGTCGGAAGGGCTGGCCGACATCATTTCCCTGAATCCGAAGCTGGCGGGACGGGCGACGATGCATCCGGCACAGACGAACATCATGTTCCTCGACATCGATACCGAAGTGGCCGACGACTTTCTGCAGCATCTGGCGACGCATGGCCTCAAAGTCACCAGCGGCTACTACCGCACGAAAGAGCGCACGATGAAGCGCATACGCTGGGTCACGCATCTGGACGTGGGTAGGGCGGATGTGGAGCGCGCACTGCAGGTCGCCGCCGCGTTCTGAGAAAGTCTAGGCCAGCCAGCCGCGCAGCCTTGCATACACCTGCGGGCTGCTGAGCAAGTCCATGTGGCCGGTCTCGCAGGCGACCCACTGCTGCGCGGGCGGAAAACTCAAACGGCGTTCCGCCTGCTGATGAATCCCAAGTGCGCTGTCGAGCGGCACCAGCCCGTCGCCGAGCATGCGGTCGCGCAGGCTGCCGACCGTCTTGCCGAGGGTTGCCGCAATCGTGTAGCACTGCACGCCGGGCGGCAGAGGCAGAGGCTGGCGCGCATCCGGCGCACGTGCGAAGCGGTCGCGGCCAGACCAGTCCTCATCCAGCAGATTGCCGTGGCGTAGGTCGGTAATGCCGGCGCTGCGCACTCTTCCAAGACGTGCGAACGGCGCGGCATAGCGCGTCGCCTGCAGCATCCCGTGCACCCAGTTGCCGATGCGTTCGAGCGGTGCGCCGTGATGCGGCGTGCCGAGGAACACCAGCTTGCGCAGCTGCTTCAGCCATGCATGGTTTGCCGCCGTGCCGTAATGGCAGGCGCTACGCGCCACCAGCCCGCCCATGCTGTGACCGACGATTGCCAGTTGCTCAACCGGCTGCGGCCATTCCTGCACCAGCTTTTCCAGCAGATCCGCAAACGCCCGCCCGTTGGCCGAGACGTGCAGGCCGCTGTTGTAATGCAGATAGAGCGGCGTATAGCCGAGCTCGCGCGCCAGCGCAGCGCCATGATCGTGCCCGAGGCGCCGCCACTGCAGGTCGTTCATGCACAGGCCGTGCGCGAGCACGAGAATGCGTCCGCCGGCGTCGGGAATCGCCGTGCGCAGCGCTTCGCGTTCCAGCCTCAGCGGCTGGCCGTTCAGCCGCAGACGCATCGGGATTGCCAGTGCGTTGCCGGTGTGCGCCATGTGGTCGCCGAACACGCCGTTCAGCGCTGCGAGCACGGCTTCGCGTTGCGGCGATGAATCATGCTCACCTAGATAGGGGAGCAATTGCGCGAGCAGCATATCGATGCCGCCGCCAGCCATGCGCGCGACACCGCGCACGGTTCTATAAACGAAGCCGGTAATACCGCGCGTTCGCACCGGCGCCGGCACGACGGCGCTACCGGGCAGGCGGGTGACGGTGTGATGCACCGCTTCCACCAGATCGGTCAGCCCGACCGTGGCATCGGTGGCGAGCCGGGCCAGCGCGCGGATGTCGGACGGATGAATATGGCGCTTCTTTTGCATGGATCGAAGAACAGTGATCGGGCGGTAAATATGACGGTTCGTTTCCGGCGGCATATTGATGCAAGCCGCCTTTCATGCTGATTGGATTGCCACGTAAAAATATCCTTTCGCAAATCTCCGGCCTCTCTTTCGCTTCGGCAATATTGGAACCGCTTCCCTATCTCGTAGTCCTAAGCCCCTGTACGCCAAGCAATTTTGCAGTAACGAAAAATTGACTTGCTTCATTGGACAGGTACAGGAGCAGACTATTGAAGACGGGATGGACGGTTTTGGGATTGGTCGCTGCAGCGGTGGCGACAACGAATGCACAGGCACAGGTGGATGTGGCCGGGAACATCGGTACGACGGGCGTCGGATTTCACGCCAGCATGCCGCTGCGGCCGAATCTGAATGCGCGCTTTGGCCTCGGCTACCTCGGCTATTCGTATGACGGCAGCACCCGCGATCTGGATTACGACCTGAAACTGACCGCGAATACCTACGATGCGCTACTCGACTGGTATCCGAAAAAGGACAGCGCCTTCCGCCTGACGGCCGGCCTGTCCTACAACGGCAACAAGATTGATGTGCATGCCCGCCCGAATGCCTCCGGCAATTACACGATCCAGGGCAATACCTATGACGCCTCCAGCGTCGGCAACGTCAAGGGCAAGGTTAATTTCAACAAGGTCGCACCTTATCTCGGCATCGGCTGGGGCAGGCCATCCACCAAGGAAAAGGGCTGGTCAGTCTCGATGGATGCGGGCGTGATGCTGCACGGTTCGCCGAAGACATCGCTGACCAGTACCGGCTGCAGCGCTTCGGCAGCGGTGTGCAATCGCTTCGCCAGCGATGTGGCGCGCGAAAACACCGAGCTGCGCGACGAGGTAAGCCGCTTCAAGGCTTATCCGGTGCTGCGAATCGGACTAAGTTACAAATTCTGAGTGGAAGGCGGCGGAGCTTTTAAATAGATGCGAGCTATTGAATTCAAATAATAAATCAATTTGATCTATTAAATGCGAATCACTATCATCTGACTCATGATGCTTTGATTGGCAAGGAAAGGAAAACAGCATGGTCACCGCCGCGAAAACCACAAGCCAGATCGCCGTCCACATGGGCGTGGCATTTGCTGTCATGTATGTCGTCACCGGGTCGGTGGCATTCGGAGGCGTAGCAGCTATTCTGGAGCCGATCTGTAATGTGATCTTGATGCCGCTGCACGAGCGCCTGTGGGAAAGGATTCGTGCGCGGATCGAGCAGAAACCGCGCACTGCGGTGCCCGCCTGACCGCGCCTGCGGCCCGGCGGTTCCGGAACTTATTTTTCCAGCAGCGAACGCAGCATCCATGCGGTCTTTTCATGCACCTGCATGCGCTGCGTCAGCAGGTCGGCAGTCGGCTCGTCGCTGGCCTGATCGACGGCCTTGAACATCGAGCGCGCAGTACGCACCACCGTTTCCTGATCCTGCACCAGCTGGCGGATCATGTCCTGCGCGGAAGGCACACCGCTCGGCTCCTTCACCGAACTCAGGCGAGCAAATTCCGCGTAAGTGCCGGGTGCCGGGCTGCCCAGCGCGCGAATCCGTTCCGCAATCAGGTCCACCGCCAGCGCCAGTTCGTTGTACTGGGTTTCAAACATCAGATGCAGCGTCTGGAACATCGGACCGGTCACGTTCCAGTGGAAATTGTGGGTCTTCAGGTAAAGCGTGTAAGTGTCGGCCAAGAGGCGCGACAAGCCATCAACAATGCTCTTTCTATCCTGTTCGGAAATACCGATATCGATATCCATCTTTTTGTTCTCCTGTAAGGGTCAAGTCGGGTTTGCGTATCGAACCGCTGTGGCGGTCCGAATGTCGAATGTAGCAATGATAGCCAATTAGGCCTGCGCTGTCTGATCCCAGAACGCCGCTTCGATCTTGTGGCCGTCCGGATCGCGCACGAAGCAGCCGTAGTAGGGTTCGCCGTAATGCGGGCGCGGTCCGGGCGCGCCATTGTCCTGTCCGCCGGCTGCCAGCGCGGCTTCATGAAAGGCGTGCACCGCTTGCTTCGATGCGGCGACGAAGCCGATGTGGGTGCCGTTGCCGACCGATGCCGGATAGCCGTCGATCGGTTTCTGCACCCAGAATTCCGGATACTGCTTGCCGTACGCCACCGCGCCCGGATGTTCCATTACCCGCTGCGCGCCGAGCGCAGCCATCACTTTGTCGTAGAACGAGAGTGCGCGGTCGAAATCATTGGTGCCGATCGAGATATGCGAAACGATGCTCGGGTTTTCATCTGCCATGGCGGGTCTCCTTCGCGAGTTGGGGAAGGGAGATGATACCGTCCTATGGCAGACGTGCTTCGTCGTCGCCCGACTGTCCATCGCCGATGATGGATGGGCCGCTGCTTTCCATACTTGCCCCGTCCTGCGGATCACCGCCGACTCCGCTCAGGAAGCGGCCAAGTTCGTCGCGCGGCGCCGGTACGGTCTCTTCAACGCCATGTTTGACCGTCTGCGCATTGTCCGGGCCGATCACGACTGCCGTACCGCCGTCATTGCGGGTAATCACGCCATAGCCTTCCGGCATCGGCTCGTTGGTCCAGTCCTCTGCCGGCGCCTTCACCAGCAGCGGCGGCGGACGCTTCGGCTGCGGGAACTTGCTTTTGGCATTGATCAGTTTCGCTTTCAGCGTGTCGCGGAAAAAGTCGCCAACCAGCAGGCTGGCATTGTGCCCGCCCTGGCCCCAGTAATCGCTGCGCATCGTCACGCGCGAATCATTGAAGCCGACCCAGGCGCCCGCCACTAGGTCCGGATGCATCATGATGAACCAGCCGTCGGTGTTGTTTTGCGTGGTGCCGGTCTTGCCGGCGAAGTCGGCCACGAGATTGAAGCGGCTCCTAACCTCGGTGCCGGTACCGCGCCGGACCACGGCGCGCATCATGTCGATCAGTTCGATCGCAGTTTCTTCCGACAGAACGCGCTCCGCTTCGGTATTGAATTCCGCCAGCACCTTGCCGTCACGGTCGGTGATCTTCCTGATGAAGACCGGCTGCCGGTATTCGCCGATCTCCGCAATGGTCGCGTACGAGGACACCATTTCCAGCAGCGTCACCGGGCTGGTGCCGAGCGACAGTGAGGGAACCGGATACAGCCGGCTGTTACGGATGCCGACCGCGCGCGCCAGCTCGACTACCTGCGGCAGGCCGACATCGAGCATCACTTGCGCAGTGATCGTGTTCTTCGAATAGATCAGGCCGTCGCGCAGGCTCATCATCTGGCCGGAAAAGCCGCTCATGTTGGTCGGGCGCCAGATGCTGCCGTCGTCTGCGCGGACTTCGATCTCGCCGTCGGGATAGGTGTCTTCCGGCCGCAGCCCGTGTTCCAGCGCGGCGCCATAGACGATAGGCTTGAAGGTGGAACCGGGCTGGCGCACCGCCTGCGCGACATGGTCGAACTGGTCGCGCTCAAAGTCGCGGCTGCCGACCCAGGCCTTCACTTCGCCGCTGTCCGGGTCGATCGCGACAAAGCCGGCTTCGAGACGTGTCTTGTATTCGCGCAGGCGCGCCATGAATTTCGGATCGGCCTTCAGCGCGGCCAACGCTTTCTCGGCGGAGCGGCCGGCATCGATTGCCTTGCGGTACTCCGGCGTTTCGCGGATGAAGGCGTCGAGCAGGTCGGCGCGCTCGCTCCAGAAATAACTGAAGGGTTCGACCTTCTTGCGCAGGGCCGCATATGCATCCGGCGCATGCGAAGCGACGCGGTCGCTGCTTCTGCCCCATTCGACATCGGCAATGTTCTGCAATACCTGCGCCTGCCGCCCGACCGCTTCGGCCGCGGCCTGCTGCAGCCGGTCGTCGATGGAGCTGTGCACGATCAGACCATCGGTATACAGGTTGTAGCCGTTGGCATCCGCCCATTCGATCAGCTGACGGCGCACATGCGCGGCGAAATGCGGTGCCACGCCGAGCGGATCGGGCTGGCGGTTGAGCGCCACCTGCAGCGGCTGTCCCTGCAGCGCCTCGTATTCTTCACTGGCCAGCATGCCGCGCTTGACCATCTGGCTGAGCACGACGTTGCGGCGCCGCTGCGCGCGTTCCGGGTTGAGGATGGGATTGTAGTAACTGGTTCCCTTGAGCATGCCGATCAGCGTTGCGCTTTCCAGCACGTCGAGGCTGGCGGCAGTCTTGCCGTAATAGGTGCGCGCCGCCATTTCGATGCCAACCACGTTGTACAGAAAAGGCACCGTGTTCAGGTAGGTCTGCAGGATTTCCGCCTTGGTGTACGTCTGTTCGATCTTCAGCGCGGTAATGATTTCGCGCAGCTTGCGCTCGATGGTGCGCGAGCGTCCGATTTGCTCCGGAAACATGTTGCGCACCAGTTGCTGCGTGATTGTCGAACCGCCCTGCGCCTCGCCGCGCACGGTATGCACCGCCGCCGACAGCGTGCGGGCGATGTCGATGCCGCGATGTTCATAGAAGCGGTGATCTTCTGTCGCGATCAATGCCTCGATCACATGCGGCGATATCTGGTCGAGCTTCACCCGCTCCTGATGTCCCTGGTTGTAGGTGGCGAGATGGGTGCCATCGGCGGACAGCAAAATACTGGGCTTCGCATCCTGCGCATCGAGCATCGCCTCGACGCCAGGCGTGGTCGGAATGATTTGCCGGATGTAGGCGGCGGCGACGATGGCCGCAGCCACCAGCAAGATCAGCAGCGAGCCGAGGATATTGACCGTGTGCCGCAGGATGGCGCGGCGCACTGGGTGTCTGTTTCTTGGATGCTCCGGGGAAGTGTGCGGGTCTTGCCTGTGCGGATGTGTGCGGTCCACCATCTCTACCTTTTTTCTTGCTTGATCGGGATTGGACAGGGTGTTGATGGATTGGTTTGCAATTCCGGCAAAAAGCGCCCCGCGATTGCCCTGTCTGTCCGCTGTACAATGCCTTGCAGAAATTCAATAAAAATCGGCGGAAGGAGGAGCAGAGCGTGGACCGGTATGTTTACGAAGGCCTCATCGGACGGCTGGAAGCCGAAGCGGCGCACAGCCCTGGCGCATTCCGCAGCAAGGTGCTGCTGCTCAGCGGTGCGGCCTATGCGGCGCTGTTCCTCTCGCTGGCCGGCGTGGCGGCGGCAATCTATTTCGGCTTCAACTGGGCGCGCGATGCACATCGCGCCAGCATGTTCACCTTCGGCGTATTCGCCGTCTCGATGGTGCCGGTGTTCTTTACCGTGCTGCGCATGTTCTTCATGCGCCTGCAGCCGCCCGAAGGACGCTGCATCACGCGCGACGAGGCGCCGAAGCTGTTTGCATTGCTCAACAAGATGCGCAAGAAGCTCAAGGGCCCGCCGATTCATCATGTGCTGGTCAACGACATGTACAACGCCGCGGTATCGCAGGTGCCGCGCTGGGGCTTCTTCGGCGGCCATACCAATTATCTGATCCTCGGCCTGCCCTACCTGCTCGGCGTGCCGGCCAGGGAAATGCTGGCGACAGTCGCGCATGAATACGGCCATCTGTGCGGCAACCACGGGAAGCTCGGCGCCTGGGTGTACCGGCAGCGCCGCACCTTTGGCGCGCTTTACGAACAGGTCAGCCGCAACCGCGAGGACGACTGGCTGCAGGGCACGATGGCGCGCATGCTGGACATGTTCATGCCTTACTACAACGCCTATACCTTCGTGCTGTCGCGCCAGAACGAGTATGATGCCGACCTGACCGCAACCCAGTTGGCCGGCGCGGAAGCGAATGCATCCGGCCTGATCCGCGACACGCTGCTGGGCCGCTGGATCCATGAGGAGTTCTGGCCGACGCTGTACCGGCAGGCAAACAATAGCGCCCGTCCGGCCTTCATGCCGTTTGCGTCGATGCGCACCGCGTTCCGCGCCAGCCATGAGCAATGGGCGACCAAGACGCAGCTGGCGGCGGCATGGCAGGAGACATCCAGTTTTCACGATACCCATCCGGCGCTGCGCGACCGGGTCGAGGCTACCGGCCAGCCGTCTGCATTGCCTGCCGCTGTCGATGTGACGGCGGCGGAAGTGCTGCTTGGAGCAACGGCCAGGAAGCTGATCGACGAGTTCGATCAGGCATGGTGGCAAAGGGAGCAGAAAGAATGGGAAGCGCGCCACCGCCACGTCACCCGCACCAAGGCAAGACTGCGCGAACTGTCCGCGCATGCACTGGACGCATTGCCGCTGCATGAACTGCAGGAACTCGCGCTGCTCAAAGCCGAATTCGATTCGCCGCAAGCCGCCAAGCCGGTGCTGGAACACCTGCTGCGCCA
>JAEZVM010000293.1 GCA_023420795.1 Pseudomonadota bacterium | reverse complement strand
CCAGCTTGCGCTGGAATGCGGACTTGATATCTTCGACGGTTACCTTCTGCACGTTCACTGTCCAGGTATCGAGATAATCGAGCGGAAGATTGTAGAAGCCGATGGACGCGATGTTGTCCAATATCTTCCTGTTGTTATCGATGCGCAATGCGAAGCCGCCGACCAGATTGTCTTTCGCCGCCTTCAGCTCCTTGGCCGTAGGCCCGTCCTTCAGGAAGGTCGCAATCGTATCGCGCACCACCTTCAGCGCCGCCTCGGTCTGTTCCTTCTGGGTCTGCAGGCCAGCCTGGAAAGGTCCGGGCTGCGCCATTGGATTAAAGTAGCTGTAAACACTGTAGGACAAGCCTCGCTTTTCGCGCACTTCATGCATCAGCCGCGATACGAAACCACCGCCGCCCAGCGTGTAGTTGCCGACCATGAGTGGAAAGTAATCCGCATCACCGCGCGCCAGTGCCGGCACACCGAGCAGAATATGCGCTTGCGAGGCGGGATGCGTAATCCATTCCTCCTGCGCCGGCACCGCTTCCACCGGCGGCAGGCTCGGCAGCGGCGCACCTTGCGGCAGGCGCACTGTCAACTGCTGCGCGATGGCATCGGCTTCGTCCCGGCTGATATCGCCGATCATCGCGACGATCGCGCGATTGGCGACGTAGTGCGTGCCATGGAAGGCGACGAGATCGTCGCGCGTGATGGCCTCGACGGATGCGACCGTTTCCTGCTGCGCGTATGGATGTGTCCCGTACAGCGTGCGCCAGAATGCCTTGCCGGCGATCGATTCCGGCTTGGTCTCATCTTCCTTGATCGCAGCCAGCATGCGCGCCTTGTCGCGGGCGAAGAAGTCTTGCGGAAAGCTCGGTTGCGCCAGAATGCGGGCCAGTAGGGTAACCGCGGTATCCCGCTGCGCGCGGCTGGAAAGCGTGCGCAGCGTCGCGCCGGCACGGTCGGCACCCGCGCCGCCGCCGCGTTGTGCGGCGATATCGGCGAGCGCATCCGAAATTTGCGCCTCGCTCATCGCCGGTTCTGCGACCGGCGCACTCGCCTCGCGCAGGCCGCGCGCCAGCATGGCGTTGGTCAGTTCGGCAGTGCCTGCCTTGCCCTGCGGGTCGCGGCGCGAGCCGGCGTCGAATTCCACGCTGATATCGAGCACTGGAATCGAGTGATTTTCGACAAACAGGACCTTCGCGCCATTGGCAAGCGTCCATGACTGGATCTTCAGCGCGGCATGCGCGGGAGCTATGGCGACAAACGCGAAAGCCAGCACAAGGAAAAAGCGTTTCATCATGATCATTCCCCGGTAATCAGTGGCGCAGGCCCTTCAGCGGCGCCGGAGTCTTTTTCTCGGACAAGGGTAGCGGCACGAGCGTGGCAACCGTCAGTTCTTCGTCGCCGAAGTATTTTTTCGCTACGGCCTGCACCTGCTGGGCCGTCACTGCATTCAGCTTTTCAATGATGCGGTCGATGTTGGTATGCGACAGATCGGTCATTTCCATCACGCCGATTTCCATCGCTTGCGCGAAGATGGAATCCCGCTTGTAGATCTGGCCAGCGATCAGCTGCGTCTTGACTCGCTTGAGCTCTTCCTCGGAAACGCCTTCGGCAGCGACGCGTTCCACTTCAGCGCGAAGCAACTTCTCCAGCTGCTCAGTTGTCGTCCCCGCAGCCGGCGTGCCGTCAAGGAGGAACAACACCGGACCGCGCGAGATGTTCGAATAACCCGCGCCCACCGAATTGGCGACCTTGTCGGTGCGCACCAGTTTGGCGTTCAGCCGGGCGTTGTCGTAGCCATCGAGAATCGCCGCCAGCACATCGAGCGCATACGACTCGTCATCCTTTTCCACGTTGCGCAGCCCCGGCACCTTGAACGCGAGGACGACATATGGGTTTTCCGCCGGCGCCTTCACCCGCACCCGCTTGATGCCACGCTGCGGCGGCTCATACTGCGGCTTGGTGACCGGCAGCACCTTGCGGGGAATCTTACCGAAATACTTCTGGGCCATCGCATAAACCTGCTTCGGATCGACATCGCCCGTCACCACCATGGTGGCATTGTTAGGCGCATACCAGCTCTCGTACCAGGCCTTCGCATCCTTCGCTGTCATGCTCTGCAGGTCGCTCATCCAGCCGACGATAGGATGACGGTACGGATGCGCGGCAAACGCAGTCGCATTCAGCGCTTCATACACCAGAGGAATCGGCTGGTCCTCGGTGCGCCAGCGGCGCTCTTCCATCACCACCCGGATTTCACGCTCGAACTCTTCCTTGTCGAGAACGAGGTTTGCCATCCGGTCGGCTTCTAGTGCCATCACCTTTTCCAGCTTAGACTTTTCAATCTGCTGGAAATACGCGGTGTAGTCCTTGCTGGTAAAGGCGTTTTCGCGACCACCAAGCGCTGCCACCCGCTGGCTGAACTCACCCGGCTGCAGGGTCTTGGTGCCCTTGAACATCATGTGTTCCAGCGCATGCGCCACACCGGTGGTGCCGCTCTTCTCATCCATCGCACCCGCCTTGTACCAAATCATATGGGCAACGGTCGGCGCCCGGTGATCTTCCTTAACGACGATTTTCATGCCGTTCTTCAACATAAATTCATGCGCAGGTTCAGCATGAACGACCATGGGCAACCAGCTCAATGCCCATGCCGACAGCAGTAAAGCGATCCGAAATTTCATGGTCTGTGCTCTGATAAAATAAGGGACTGGTTTGACGCAGTGACGTGATGGAGGACGTCGCTCAAAAGAGGTTCCGATTGTATCTTCTTTCAACGACGCCGCAGCAGGCGTTTCCGACTGCTCTTCTTCCCTGTCCTAATGTTTAGTTTCTTCAAGAAAAAATCGAAAGACGCGCCTGAAGCACCGCAGGAAGCAGGTTCAGAAAACCTTCGGCAGACTCCTGTCGAACCAGCCGCTTCTTCCGCCGCACTGGAACAGCCGAAGGTCGCCGAACCGGCAACTATCGAGCCAAAACAGTCCTGGCTGAACCGCTTCAAGAAGGAGGCCGCAACCACGCCTGTCGCTCCGGTAACGGCTCCTGCGCCTGCGCCCTCTTCCGAACCGGAAGGCGAGATTATCCCAGCCGAACCACAACCTATTGAGCAAAAGCAATCATGGATGCAGCGGCTCAAGGCTGGTTTGTCCAAGACATCGACGAACCTGACCACGCTGTTCGTTGGCGC
>JAEZVM010000264.1 GCA_023420795.1 Pseudomonadota bacterium | reverse complement strand
GCCACGGCGCCGCTGCATACCGGCCGGGCGTGGTCGCGACGCCGACCAAGGGCGGCTATCTGCTGAACGGACGCAAGTGCTTCATCAGCGGCGGCGATATCGCGAAAAGCATGACCGTGTTCGCCGCCCTCAAGGGCGAAGGCATGGAGTCGTGGACCTGCTTCTATGTCGATTGCACCTCACCCGGCTTCAAGGTGGCGCGCACCGAGCTGAAGATGGGCATGCGCGTATCCGGCGCGGCCGAGCTGGAATTCACGGATGTGTTCGTGCCGTCCGACCGCGTCGTCGGCGGGCTGCGCAAGGGCTGGGCGATCAACCGCGCAACGCTGAATGCATCGCGCATCCCGGTTGCTTCGATGGGCGTCGGATTCGCGCGCGCCGCCACCGAGACAGCAGTTGAGTTCGCGCGGCGCTACCGGCTGGGCGGCAAGGCGCTGATCGACTATCAGGACGTGCAGCTGCATCTCGCCACCATGGTGGCCGAGACCCGGGCGATGCGCAGCCTCGTCTGGCAGGAGGCGCGCCATGCGTGGCAGCCGCGCCAGCTGCATGCGGCGCTGTGCAAGTTTCACGTGACTGACCGCGCGCAAAAGGTGTGCGAAATGGCGATGGACCTGCTTGCCGATCATGGCGGGCTGCATGAGGAACGGATAGAGAGAATCTTCCGCGACGTGCGGCTGACGCGCATCTTTGAAGGCACCAACCAGATCAACCGGCTCGCGCTGATGGAGGACTGGCAGGGGCAACTGCTCGCCCCCGGCCAAGGAATAAACAACCTGGGAGTATGACGATGAACAGCCCGATGATGCCAGGCTTGAAAATGAACACCTGTCTGAAAGACCCGTTCTTCCAGTATCCACGCAGCGTCGCCCGCACCAGCGAGGGGGATGTCGAGCTGCCCATCCTGTACTACGACGATTCCAACCTGATGGCGCTTTTCCGTGTCGATTACGACAAGGCGCAGCGACTGGTCGCGCCGCAGGGTCTGCAGGCGGTGCGCTTCGCCGGCGGCAAGGCGCTGGCCGGCGTGGCCTTTTACGAATACCGCGAGACCTCGATCGCGGATTACCGCGAGGTCGGCGTCGCGATCGCCGTGGTTCCGAAGGGCGTAGAGCCGCCCGCATTGCCGATGCTGTCGATGTTCCGTCAGCTCGACAAGAACCGGCTCGGCTTCTGCATTCTTGATCTGCCGGTCACAACGCCGATGGCTTGCGCGGCCGGCCGGGAAATCTGGGGCTATCCGAAATTCGTCACGCCCATCGGCTTTGCCCTGGGCGGCAACCGGTTCGAGGGCACGGTCAGCGACCCGGATTCCGGCGCGCAGCTGCTGCGCCTGGCAGGCCGCACCGGCCCGGGCGTTTCCGGCCCGCTGCTCGATCTGGTCATCTATTCGCGCCTCGAGGGCAGGATGCTGCGCACGCTGGTCAATACCCGCGGCGGTGGCAGGATCTGCCTGCCAGGGACGATCCGGCTCGAAGTGAACAGCAGCACGCATCCGATGGCGCAGCGCCTCGCCGCGCTCGGCCTGAGCAATGCCCGCCCGGCGCTTGTGCTGCATACGCATGCGCTGCAGCTGCGCCTGAATGCGGGGGCGGTTCTGCCTTGATTTTCTTGCCGGCAGAGCTGCTCCGGTTCACGAGCTGCCGGCCTGTCCCTCCACGCGCATCAGCATCCGGTATGCATGCGGCGTCTGTCCGGTCCAGCGCTTGAATGCATTGATGAAGCAGGTCGCTTCCGAATAGCCGAGACGATCGGCAATCTGTTCGACGGACAGGCTCGATGCGCGCAGCATTTCCTGCGCCCTGTCCTGCAAGACCTCGTCGCGCAATTCCATGAAGCTGGTATTGCACGCGAACAGGCGGCGGCGCAGCGTGCGCGTGGTCATGCAAAGCTGGCGTGCAACTGCTTCCATGCAGGGCACACACCGGGCGTCGGCTGCGAGGCGCTCGCGGACTTGCCTTGCGATACCGCCGTACCGCCTGCGCTCGTCGAGCAACCGGCGGCACTGCTCCTCAGCCGCGCGTTGCGCCAGCTCGTTGGCCTGCGGCAGCGGCAATTCGATCAGATGCCGGTCGAACACGGCGACATTCGCCCGCGCGCCAAACGCGGGACTGACGCCAAATACAGAAGAGTAGTCCGGTGCATATGCTGGCCTGTCGAAGCTGAAAACCAGTTCCTGCAGCACCGGCTGCCCGGCGAACAGGTCGCGCTGCGTCGTGATCAGCGCGCAGGCATCCCGCTCCACCACGAAACGCCGCAGCTCGGCGGGAATCCCGGAATCGTCGAGCGTGATGAAAGTCTTGCCTTCACGGTCGGTCACCTGAAAGCGGGTGAAGGCAAAGGTTAGGTCGAAGTAGCGCATCGTCACATCCAGCGCGCGTCGCATGCTCGGGCTGCTGATCATCGCCAGCCCCAGCGTGCCAAACGCGGTGAAGTGATAACGGCGGCCCGCCTCCAGCCCGAGCGCGGGCCGGTCGCCAAGACGTTCCACGAGATTGCGGATCAATCGTAGTTCCTGTTCGGCAGTCACCAGCGCAGCAGGATCGGCCAGACTGTGCTGCGGTACGCCAGTGCCCGCCAGGCAGGCGTCGATCGGCATGCCGTAATCGGCGGCGAGTTCTGCCATCACCCGCATGCTGGCAACACTGCGCATGAATTCCCTGCCTGACATGACGCTGTTCCGCCTTCCCGGCAATATTACCGGTCGTGCGCGGTGCAGCGCACATAACCGCGGAAGCGCTGTTCGAGCTTCCTGCCGAAGTGAAACAGCGCCGCTTCATTCCCGACCGCCGCCACCAGCTGCACCGCGACCGGCATGCCATTCTCATCCGTCCCGACCGGCACTGTCAGCGCCGGCAGGCCGAATACATTGACCATCGCGACATAGGGCATCACGCGCAGGAAGGTGCGGCGTACCGAGAAGATTTCGGAGTACACGCCGCCGTGCCGCAGCGCGGCGCTGTGATAGACGGGCAGCACCAGCACCCGATTTGTAAGATAGCGCGCGATCGCTGCATCGGCCTGCTCCAGTTGCACGATCAATCGCGCCCAGGTGCTGCGGGACGGTCGGAACAGCGCGGCGCCGATCAGTGCCCAGCTTAGATAGCGGTGATAGGGTGTGTCCTGCCGCATCGCCACTTCCTTCAGGTATACCGCCCACGGACGCAGCTTGGCGCCATCGAATGCGAGACGCGCGATCCCTTCGCCGCCATCGACCGACATGACCAGTTGCCACCACAGGGCCATCTGCTCGAAATGAGGCGGCAGCTCCTGCGCAACCCGCCCTTCGCGAGCCAGATAGCTGCGAACGTCCGCCAGCCAGCGCTGTGTGGCCGCATCCACCGGATAGCGCGGATGCGGCGGTGGGATAAGCACTTCGAAGGATT
>JAEZVM010000372.1 GCA_023420795.1 Pseudomonadota bacterium | reverse complement strand
AATTGCGTTTGCCAGCGGTTCGAGGCCGTCGATTGCGCCCAGAGGCTTGCCGATATGCGCATCGAAATCATTCTGCAGGATGCGCTCTACCGACTCGTTGCAGGTGACCAAGCGGAACTGGCCATCGAGCACCATCACGCCTGCCGACATGTTGGCCAGCACCGATTCGAGATAGGCCTTCGCGTTTTCCAGCGCGGCACGATTGCGCTCGACCGACGCGCGTGCTTCCGACAGCTGGCGCGTCATCGTGTTGAAGGATTGCGTCAGCGTGCCAAGTTCGTCGTTCGTGGCGACGATCGGGCGCGGCGACAGGTTGCCTTCGGCCACTGCCTTGGTGCCTTCCGCAAGCACCAGCAGGGGTTGCGCGAGATCGCCGGCGATCAGGAAGGCCGCGGTAATCGCGCCGAAAATCGCCAGCAGCAGCGTCAGCGTCAGCGTCACGATGTAGATCTTGCGCAGGCCGGTACGCGCAACCGAGCGCTCCTGATATTCGCTATATGCGGCGCGCAAGGCTTCCGCGTTGGTCGCGAGATGAGCGGGTACGGGTTGCAGCAATTGCAGGAAGCGCTCTTCGTTCTGTAGCGACATGCCGTTGTCCGAGGCGGGAATCGCAACGACGACGCGCAGCCGCAGTTCGCTCGCCGGATCCGGCTGATCGGGCGCGGCTTGCGCTGGCGGCGTGTCGCCTGGTTCGAAGCCGCCTTCAATTGCCGAAAAACCGCGTGTCATGCGCGCATGACGCAGCATGGCTGTGGTCGGCAGATCGGGCACGAAGGCGCCGATACGGCCGCCGACGGTCGCAACGATCTGGCCGCTGCCGTTGACGATGGTTACTTCCTGGGTCTGGCTCTGTTCACGCAAACGCGACAGGCGGGTGACCTGGGAGGATTCCGGCATCTCGGACAGCTCGAGTGCGATGCTGCGCGCTTTTGCGCTCAGGTCGGCCAGCGATGTATCGAGCGCGGTGCGCCCCAGCGTCAGCCCGGCTTCGAGCGCCGATTCGACACGTACGTCGAACCAGGACTCGATCGAGCGCGACACGAACTGCACCGACACGATGTAGATCACGGTGCCCGGCAGGATGCCGATGAAGGCGAACAGCAGCACCAGCCGCGCCATCAGCCGGGAGCCGAATTCGCGACGCTTGTAGCGCCGGCGCAAACGCGCCAGCAGCAGCGCAACCAGCGCCAGCAGGGAAACGGCGATCAGCGCATTGAGCATCAGCAGCTCGGGATAGTGCTGATCGAAGAATGCGGAGTTTTCGGATGCCGACGCCAGCAGGAACAGCAGGATGCTGATGATTGCGCCGCCGACGATCAGGAAGTAACGCAGGAACCTTTGCACGTCTATTCGGCCCTGTAGGCAAATTGCGTCCAGTCGGAGGAGAACCGCCAGTCCGAACTGTTCAGCGCATGGACCTGGAACGGCTTCGGCAGGCGCGCGACATCCAGCCCCATGCGCACCGCCACGTTATAGACCTCACCGGGTTTCAGCGCGCCCTTTTCCGCGATCACCCAGCGGCTGGGACGGCGTACCAGCGAGAGCGCATCGTCGAGTGTGCTGAAGGTTTGCTGCAGGCGTCCACTGATCGCCGCATGGTATTGATGCGTCAATACGTTGTAGGAAATACGTATGGTCTGTGCGGTACTGACAGCCTTTTCGTCGAACCAGTACCAGCGCGGGCGGGTGATCTGCACTTCGGTCGTGAAATAGAGCGGGATGCCGCGCGTCACCGCATCTTCCAGGCCCCGGGTCAGTTCGAAGGAAAAAGCGAGCGACAGCTTGTAGCCTTCGTCGGTGCTCTCCAGGCTGGCGCGCGTGATATCCACGCCCTCGGCCGCGCGTGCCGAGGCCGGCATCAATGCCGGAGCCAGCAGCAATGCCGCCACTAGCCAGCCTGCCATCAATTGAAAAAGTCGATGAGTCACTCGCGTCGGGCGCAGTTCAGCTGCGAAAGAGAGGTTCGGTGCGATGAATGCAATGCAAATCGGCGGCGGAACGCGGCAGCAGAGACCGAAGTTGGTCCTGCGATCGGTAAAGACAGGTTCGCGTGCCGATGATTGTATTCATGCGCCCTTCCAGCGGGAGACGGATTTCAGGTCGAAGATGCTATCAGACCGCGCTTTTCCGGAACAGCGCATAGAACAGACCGTCATGGTCTTGTTCCGTGCCTGCCGTCGGCAGCAACTGGCCCGGCGCCGACAGGCGGACCGCATTGTGTCGCACTGCGAAGGCGGCGGCCTGCTGTTCCGATTCTTGCGGCCATAGTGAACAGGTCACAAAGAGCAATTTACCATCCGGCTTGAGCATCTGCCAAAGATTGTCGAGGATTTGCGCCGAAAGTGTTGCAAGCTGGGCTGCATCGCCCTTGCGCCGCAACCAGCGGATGTCCGGATGTCGCCTGACGATGCCCGAGGCGGTGCACGGGACGTCGGCCAGGATGCGGTCGAACGGCTTGCCGTCCCACCAGTCGCGCTTGCCGGCGTCTCCGGTCTTCAGCGTCGCATGCAGTTGCAGACGCTGCAGGTTTTCGTCGATACGCGCAAGACGCTTGCCGTCGCTGTCGAGCGCAAGCAGGTCGATGTCCGCGCTCTCCAACATGTGGCCGGTCTTGCCGCCCGGCGCCGCGCAGGCATCCAGTACGCGCATGCCATCCTGCAGGTCGAGCAGCGGAGCAGCAAGCTGCGCGCCGGCATCCTGCACCGATACCAGTCCTTCGCCAAAGCCCGGTATCTGTGCCACCGGAACCGGTTTCTCCATGCGCACCGCATACGGGCCGATCGCGGCAGCGGCCATGCCGCGCTCTGTGAGCGTCTGCAGATAGTCGGACATCGTGGTCCTGCGCTGATTGATGCGCAGCGTAAGCGGCGGTGTGCTGTTCCCGACGTGCAGAATCTGCTGCCAGTCCTGCGGATATGCGGTCCTGGCAGCATCGATCCACCATGCGGGATAGTTCCATTGCGCGGCGGGCTGCTTCAGTGCTTGCTGCAGCAGTGCGTCGTGCTCCCGCAGGAAGCGGCGCAACACCGCATTTACCATGCCCTTCGCGTGCGCAAGGCTGGCATCGGCCGCGGCGGCCGTTACCGCCTGATCGACGACGGTAAAGCTGTCGTAGGAAGCTTCTTCCTTATCGACGAGCAGCGCCAACGCGCAGCACAGCAACCCATGCAGTTCTGGCGGCGAAGGCGGTTTGCTGGCCATCAGGCCAATCAGCGCGTCCGTACGTCCGAGCTGGCGCATTGTGCGGTAGGCAATGTCCTGTATCGCGCCACGGGCTTGCAATGGCGCGCCATTCTGCGCAAATAAGCTGGATAGCGCTTGTGGCAATGCAGTGCCGGTTTTCACTCGCGCTACGGCCCGCGCAGCGCCTAGCAGGCTGAATGCGAGCGAGTCGGTTTTCAGATACGGTTTCATTGATACATGGGCTCAACAGGAGCCCCATAGGGAAGTGAGACGAGGCAGGTCTTCCGCCAGCTCCCAAGCGCGGCCGAAATCCATGCGGCGCTGGCCGACGGATTGGCCTCTGAGCGCCTTATGGCTGCCGAACATGCCGTTGAATCGAATTCAAGGATGTGATTGTAGCCGCTCTGCGGCGGCGTTTCCGGTCATCCTGCCGCGGGCAGTGGCGCAGGCTCGCTTTCTCCGGAAGATCCGGACTGCTGAGTGTCGAGCCAGTTGCGCATGTCCTCGAATACCCGCGCGGCGCCGACCTCATTGAAAATCTCGTGATAGTAGTCGGCATAGCGGTGCATCGTGCCTATTCCCGGTTGCAGGCGCGCATGGAAAGCATCGCTGCCGGAAGCGTCGACCAGGCGGTCGTCTCCGGCGACGACCATCAGCGTGGGAATCGCAAGCGTCGCAGCGTGCGTTTGCGCATATTCCACTGCATCCAGCATGCCGTTCAGCAGGCGCGGTGTGATCTTCGAATGCACCAGCGGATCCTTTTTGTATGCCGCCTCGACCGCCGGGTCATGCGACAGGTAGCGCGTCTGCAGGCCGTTCGGCACGCCAAGGCCGGGTGCGATCGCGCCAAGGGTCTTCAGCAGCATCTTCTGCGGGCCGGTCAACGGAATGGCCAGTGCCGGCGACGACAGGATCAGGCCGCACAAGGGCGACAGCGCCTCGGTCGCAAAGCGCGCCGCCCACAGGCCGCCCATGCTGTGGCCGAGCAGCAGCGGTGGCGTATCGAATTCCCGCGCAAAATCGTCGATCACCAGTCTGGCATCGCGCAGGATTGCCTCGCCATCGGGCTGATCGCCGCGTGCGCCGCCCGACTTGCCGTGGCC
>JAEZVM010000179.1 GCA_023420795.1 Pseudomonadota bacterium | reverse complement strand
TCTATTTCATCCAGTCGCTGCGCCTGAAAAAGCAGCAACAGAGTCATAACCGCGGCGAAGAAATGCATAACCATGTCGTGCCGGGGCAACTCGACTCGGCCGATCGGGCGAAACTGATCGACGCACTACGCCAGGCCCGTTCGCTGCACAATCGACTGGCGCTCGACTATCCGGGCAGCTACGGGCTCTGATGGGTTTTGAAAAACTGCCGGGGGCGTGCCAACAGGCAGTAGCGCACTGATGCCGTACGTAAGCATGCGTTTGCCATTCTGCGTTCCAGGCTGCAGTCCGTCTTCTCCGTGCTTCGACAACATGCAAACACTGCTGCGCCACGAAAACACCCTTGTCATCCCGAACGCAGCGAGGGGTCTCGTCCGCTCATACATATGCTGCAATTTGAAATCCCTCGCTGCGCGAGGGATGGCACATCGGGGAAAACGCAGTGCCAGATCACGCGGGAGCGTTAGTTCGGCTTCAGATAATAAACGTTGTCGATATTCTTAGCGGGCTCCGCCGCCGTAACCTGCGCAGTCCTTTCGCTGCCCACGGCAAGCGAAAGATCGAGTGCAGCCGGCCCTTGCTGAAGCTGCTTCGGCGATCGTCCGAACCAGCGCTTGCAGGCGCGGCAGAATGCGCTGGGGTCCGAAAAGCCAAGCTGGAAGCTGAGCTTCTTCAGCGAGAGTTCGCCTTTGCTCAGATACTGCTGTGCCATTTCACGGCGCGTATCATCGACCAGCCGCGTGAAGTTCGTTCCCTCCTCCGACAGCCTGCGCTGCAGTGTCCTTTCGCTCACCATCAGCTGTCTCGCCACCTGCTCGCGCTGCGGTTCGCCTTTGTCCAGCATGCTCGCCAGCAGGCACTGCACCTTGGCGCTGAAGCTGGAGTTGGGACGTTGCGACTGTTCCAGCTTGGCCAGCATGCGCACGGTCCAGTTGCGCTGAGATTGCGCCAGGTCGGCCAGCATGCGCAGCGCCCAATCGGCAGCCATCGGATTGTCGGTCTGGATTGGCGCTGACAGATCTGCATCGGCGAATTCCATCGTGTTGGCCTCCATGCTGAAACGTACGGTGCAGCCGAATGCTTCGGCATATGCCTGTTCCTGCGCCGGAGCGGGGAAGGCAAATGTGACCAGTACCGGCCTCAGGTCCGGGCGGCAGGCGGCGCTTTGCAATGTGCGCAGCACGAGACACCAGACAAAGTCGTAGTGCTGCTGCGGAACCTTGCGCTGGCTGCCTGGCAGATGCAGCGTGACGCGGATGCGATCGCCGATACGCTCCAGCGTGCTGTTGACGGCCGGCGAGACCAGCGGCGTGTAGCGAACCAGGTTCTCGATGGCTGTCTTGACGTCCGGCGACGCCCGCATGATATGGCCCATCAATCCGGACTTGTCGAGGGGCTGGGGTGACGCCACCTTCAGTCCCAGCAGCGGATCGCCGGAGCTTTGCGTCACCACTTCCCACAAGTGGCTAAGCTTGTCTGCAAGCGTCAGTGCGTCGTCCGCAATGCAATCGCTTTCATCAAGTCCCACTTGCCTGGACAAGGCATCGATATCGAAACCGCAAGTCGCCAAACGCGTCTTGATACCGCGTACCAAATCGATCGCCGACGAATATGTCATTTTTTCCTCTCGCTGAACATGCATTCGTCATGCAGGTGTGACTCCGCCTGCATACCGTGACCTGCGTAAAAATGGTTCAAGTATTCAAGGCGTGACAGCAGTTCTCAGTCGCATGCCGATGCGCTGTGTCAGTTCCTCCATCTTGGGATCGATTACCGGTTTTGTATCGGCGGCCAGTTTCTCTCCCAGCGCTTTTTTCATCTCCGGCACAAGCGCCTCGAACTTGTGCTTCACCGGAGATTCCAGCATGGTGATGATCTGGCGCAGTTCATCCTCGGTAAACCGTTCCGCTAGCAGAGGCATCACCGTCGAAGGAATATGTTTCTGTGCACTCCCCATGACGATCGGCGTTGCTTCATCCATGAATTTTTTGGCTTCCATCGCAATATCACGCATCGCAGCCTCATGTCTGTCGGCCGGCGCCCGCGCTTGCAATGTCACCCTCGCCTGCCCGATCGCCTTGCCGACAGGATCCTGAAGCATCGTGACGCCAAGACCATCGACATGAAGGAGTTCGACGATTTTCTGCACGAGCTGCTGCTTGGCTGGCGGAATCGGTGGTTGAGCAGATTTTGCGGGCTGTGCTGCCTGGGCATTGGCAATGCCGACCGCAGCCATGAAGAAGACGGCAATGGTGGATCTGATCATGGAAAGACTCCTCTCAAATAAATAAGGCAAGTCGGACGGTAATTTGCGTCTCCGCGGTCCGATATTCCCAAGACGTTCTGCCTCTGCATGCAAGGAAACAGAAAGTGTGCCCCCGCTCCTTTCATACGTTGGCAGCTCCTCTAGAACGGCTTGTTGTAAGAGACCGCGAAGTAACGCACACGAATGCCGCCGGATACGTCCAACCCGGCATATGGGTTATAGACAATATTGAATAGGTTGTCGCAATTCATGTTGCAACTCGAACGAGCGGGCGCCTTGTAGTCGCCTGTCATGTAGCTGGCAGCGACATTGATATCGGCGCCATCTTTGAGCTTGTAATTGAATCCGACGCTATAGACCTTCGTGTCGGGCAGCGGCGCAATCAGGTCGATGCGGTTGGCTGGGACAGAGCTCTTGCGCGGCTCGTAACCGAAACGCAGTGTCAGCTTGTCGCTGACCTTGGTCTGCAGGCCGAAGCCCCAATGCAGAACCTTCTTGTAGCCGCGTGGCATTTTCAGCTTGGTGGAATCAGCAATGCCAAACAGGCGCGCCATTTCAAGCAGCTTGATGCTCTGGTCGAATTCGAGCGTCATTGCATCCCAGGTGCCCCAGTCCTGATAGTTGGCATCCACGTTGAACTGCAGATAATCCACCGGCTTCAGCTTCACGCCGACCTGCCAGCGCTTCGGGAACGGGATCGTGGCGGTGACGTTGCCTTTCTGTATCTGAGGAATACCCTGCGGCATACCCAGTATGGCACCGACCATCGGTCCCAGAAGACTGGAATTGAGCCCCTGCACAAAGGCGCGCAACATCGGCTCGGTATCAAATTTGTACTTGCCGGTGTACTTGGTCTTGGAACCACCCTGATACACCACGCCCAGCCCGAACCAGTCCGCTGGCTCCCACAACACGCCGAGGTTAATTGTCGGATCGACAGGCGCGGTCATATTGATGTTGACGTTCGCGGCCTTCTTGAACGGATTGATTTTCCCCGCTTCGCCACCGCCGCAAAGCCCGACAGTGAAGGTATCGAGAATGTTCCCACCGTTGTCGGGACACCAGCCCTCCTGGATTTTTCCGACAATGCCCAGTAGGGTATTGGGCATGCGCATGTCGGTATTAACGACGACAGACGAGTGCGCAATTGGTACCGAGGCGCCGATGCGCAGGGTATCGGATAGCTCGTAACCGACCGCCGGCGATGCAAGCACGAGTCGCTGGAA
>JAEZVM010000099.1 GCA_023420795.1 Pseudomonadota bacterium | reverse complement strand
TGCTGCGTTGATCTTCGTTGCGAATCAACAACGCAATCGGTGTTCCGGTGGTCTTGCCTTCAAATACGCCGGACAGTATTTCCACCGTATCGGACTCCTGCCGTTGCGTCACATGACGCGAGGTGCCAGGTTTGCGGCGATCGAGCTCAGGCTGGATATCGGCTTCCGACAGCACCATGCCGGGTGGGCACCCGTCAATCACGCAGCCGATTGCCGGCCCATGCGATTCGCCAAACGTGGTGACGGTAAAAATAGTGCCAAACGTATTGCCGGACATAGTGATTTCGAGTTGTTCTGGGAAAGGTTAGATTTTAGCTTATCGACAGTTTGAGCCGCTGAAAGCCTGATTCGTGCCGCATCCAGACCGGCAACAAGCAAGAAACACCACATACAAGCAGTTTTTTCGAGCAAAGAACTGGGAGTAAACCTGTGGAGAACGCGGATTGCACGAGCCTCGAATATCGTGCAACATGCGTACGTAGTTGACAGAAGGCAAAAACAGCGGCGATAGACCGACTGTATTGGATTACGACTAATAAACCACTTATATGCCCATTCCAATAGAAATGAATGCCTCCTGGGGAATGCGATGAGAAAGCCGATGTTGTTGGCTGACGACAGTCTGACATTCCTAGAAGAAACAACTTCGTCATATAAAGAAGTTGGAGAGACAGCAGCAAAAGAAGCATGGCGGGTTTTGATCGTCGATGATGATGCGGACGTGCATACATCGACCACCTTTGCCTTGCGCAATCTGGAAATGCAGCGGCGGCCGCTGGAGTTCCTGCACGCCTATTCCACAGCGGAAGCCTGCAAGCTGCTTGCTCAACAAAAGAATATTGCGGTCATCCTGCTGGATGTCGTAATGGAGCAGGAAGATTCGGGCTTGCAGCTGGTTCGTCATATTCGCGAAGAACTCAAGCTGAGCGAGCCGAGAATCATTCTGCGTACCGGCCAGCCCGGCTACGCGCCGGAAATCGAGGCGATCCGCGACTTCGATATCAACGATTACAAGACTAAGTCCGAGCTGACCCGCATCAAGCTGTACACCACGGTCACCGCCGCGATCCGCTCGTACCAGCAGATCCGTGCGATCAATGCCAGCCGGCGCGGGCTCGACCGCATCATCGCAGCCAGCGCCGAATTGATGAGCCTGCAAGGCCTCGACGATTTCGCCGCCGGCGTGATTGCGCAGATCGGCAATCTGCTGGAGCGTGAACCAAACGGCATGCTGTGCATGTCGGAAATGGCAGAGAAGCCTGCAGGGAAAGCGCAGGAACCGGTTGCCATTGCTACCGCCGGCAAGCATGCGGGCATGCGAGACCGACGCATCGCCGGCGCACTGGCCGAGGTCCTTGACCGGAAGGCGAGTTCCTACGGCCCGGACTACGCTGCCTTGTATTTGGGCGGTAATGCAAACCGCATTTTCGCCGCTTTTTTCGATACCGGCGCGCCGCTCGATGACATCAGCCGGCAACTGCTCGAAGTCTTTTGCCGCAATGTCGCAGTCGGCCTCGACAACATCCTGCTGGTATCCCACCTGCACAACTCGGCGTTTTATGACACGCTGACCAGACTGCCCAACCGCACGCACCTGAAGGATTTGCTGGAGGAAGCGCTTGCGGCGGGAAGCGATGCGACGATGGCTCTTGTCGATATCGACCACTTCGCGGAAACCAACGATGCGCTCGGGCACAAGTTCGGTGATTCGCTGTTGCTTGGCGTAGCCGCCCGCCTGCAATCGGAGCTGGGCAGCGAGATGACGGTCGGCCGCGTCGGTGGCGACACCTTCGCCGTGCTCGGACCGGCGCAACTGGTCGAGCCTGCACGGCTGCTGAAACTGTTCGACAAGCCGTTCAGCATCGAGGGCCAGAAAGTGCAGTTGTCGGCGACCGCCGGCCTGGTTCGCCTGTCCGATCATGCGGGCAGCGCGTCGGATGCACTCAAGGATGCCGACATCGCGCTCAAGCGGGCCAAGCTGCTGCAACGCAATGGGCATTTCTATTTCTCCCGCAGCATGGGCGTCGATATACGCGAGCGGGTGAGCATGATGCATGCGCTGCGCACCGCTCTCGAAGAAAACGAACTGTTCGTCGTCTATCAGCCGCAGATCGATCTCGCCACCCGCAAGCCGGTCGGCGCCGAAGCGCTGCTGCGCTGGAAAACCGGAGATGGCAGCTTCATCCCTCCCGACCGCTTCATTCCGATCGCGGAATTCTCCGGCCTAATCATCGATATCGGCGAGCGGGTCTTGCGCAACGCCTGTCTCGAACTGATGCGACTGCGAACGCTCGGCTTCACCGATTTCACGGTGTCGGTCAATGTCTCGCAGGTGCAGTTCCGCCATCCGCGCTTCCTCGACATGCTGCGCGCCGTACTGGAGGACACGCAGGCGTCGCCTTCGCACATCGAACTGGAAATCACCGAATCGATCGCGATGCAGGACCCGGACGCCTTCATCCGCCTGCTCGGCCAGATCAAGCAAACCGGGGTCAGTATCGCGATCGACGATTTCGGCACCGGCTTCTCGTCGCTCAGCTATCTGCAGCGGCTGCAGGCGGACCGCCTGAAAATCGACCGCAGCTTCATCACCGAAATCACCGGATCCTCGCGCGGCAGCAGCATCGCCCGCATGGTCATCCAGCTGGGACAGAGCCTCGGCCTGCCGGTGGTTGCGGAAGGCGTGGAGGAAGAGCGACAGGCGGACATACTGACCGCGCTCGGCTGCCCGCTGGCGCAAGGCTTTCTGTTTGCGCGGCCAATGGCGGCCGACCAGCTGCCCGGCTGGCTGAAGGACAATGGCGCGCGGTAACAGCGTCCGGAACACATCCGGCCGCCTGTTGCAGGAATGAAAATGCCGGCCATCACGGGCAGACGCAAACTGAGCCTGCGGCGCGCGATCGTGCTGGCGGTGGTCATCGGGCTGCTGGCGCCGGCGCTGCTCATCAGCGGCCACTCCTGGTTCAGGCAATACAACGACGGCATTCGCACTCAAACCGAACGGTTGCTGCAGCGGGTTACCGATATCCTGGCGAGCGGTATGCGTGAACCTCTATGGAACATCAACCGGGAGAGCGGCCATGCATTGCTGGAGGCGGTGATGGCTCGCAACGAAGACCTCGTCGGCATTGAAGTACGCGACAATGCGCTTGGCATTTTCGTCTCCGGCGTGCGGCCGGAACGTCGCACCGGCTTTACCGCCACCATCGAAAAACCAGTGATCTACCAGGGCACCACCATCGGTTCGGTCAAGGTCGAAATGGGCAGCGCTCGCCTGCGCGATTCCGTCGCCGAAGAACTGCGAACATCCATGGCGGCGGTGCTGGCGCAGGCGGCGCTTTCCGTTGTGCTGATCCTGATCCTGCTGGAGCGCCGACTGGTGCGTCCCTTGCGGCGCCTCGGTGCGAGCACGGAGCAGCTGGCAAACCGGCAGCTCGACGTTCCGGTCTCCTGGCAACACCTCGACGAGATCGGCCTGCTCGCGCGTCGGATGGAAGAAACCCGCATCAGCCTGCGCGACGCCTTCAAGGAACTCGATCTGAAGAACCGGGAGCTGGAACAGGACATCGACCAGCGCAGGCGCATCGAACAGGAACTGCATGAACGCGAGCGGCGTTTCCGCGCGCTGGTCGAACACAGTCCGATCGCCATCATCGAATGGGACGGCGACTATCAAGTCAGCGAATGGAACGCCGCAGCTGAACGGATCTTCGGCCATGCACGCGAACAGGCAATCGGCAGGCATGCAAGCTTCATCTTCCCGAACGGGAGTCGCGCAGCGCTCGATGCCGAGTTCCGCCGCCTGATGGATGAAAAGGATGACGGCCGCAGCATCATCGAAAATCGCCGTGTGGATGGCAGGGTTATTACCTGCCAGTGGAACCACGCGCGAATTGCCGGTGAAGCGGGAAATCCCGATCGCCTGCTGTCGATTGCCGAAGACATTTCCGAACAGCGCCAGCTCGAAGAACAGAAGGCTGAAGCCGATCGCGCCCTGCTGCGGCTGGCGCAGGGCACGAGCGAGATGGCCGGAGAATCCTTTTTCGAGCTGCTGGTGGCAGACCTGGCATCCGCGCTGCGTACGGATTGCGCTTTCATCTGTATGCGCAAGCCGGAAGCCGATGACATCTTGCAGACGGTGGCTATACATGCCGGCGGGCGCACGATCGACAATCTCGAATATCTACTTGCGGGCTCCCCCTGCGAACGCACGCTCGAGGGAGATATTTTTATCATGCCGACCAACCTTCGCATGCATTTCCCGGACAGCCCTGCAGCGGGCGGCATTGAATGGGAGAGCTATGCCGGCGCTCCCCTGCGTGACAAGACAAATAATGTGATCGGCGTTCTGGCCGTGCTGCATTCCGACACGATCGACAATCCGGACATGGTGAAATCGCTACTGCAGGTGTTCAGCGAGCGTGCATCAGCCGAGCTTGAACGCAAGCGAGCGGAAGAGGAACTGCGCACCAGCGAGCAGCGTTTCTCCCGGATTTTCCAGTCCTCTCCGGTCGCGATGTTCGTCAACCAGATGCGCGGCAACTACGTCATCAAGGATGTCAACCGGGCGTTCGAGCTGCTGTTCCTGCGCCAGCGCGATGCGGTGATCGGAAAAGACACCGACGAGCTTTCGCTGTACTGTGAAGAAGCCGACCGGGCGACGGTCATCCAGGATCTGAGCCAGACCGGGGCGATCGAGAACCACCGCGAGGCATGGATGAACCGTGGTGACGGCAGCAAGGTGCTGGTGCAGTTCTCCGGGCATACCTTTACCCTCGCCGGCGAAAAATTCGGCATCCTTGCGTGTGCCGACATTACCGACAAGCGACGCATCGAAAACGAAATCCGCGAACTGAACTCGACGCTCGAACAGCGCGTAGCGCAGCGCACCGACGAACTGCAGCAGGCCAACGACGAGCTGGCCTATACGCTGGAGACGCTGAACATGGCGCAGGTGGAACTGATACGCAGCGAAAAGCTGGCCGCACTCGGCTCGCTGGTCGCCGGCATTGCGCACGAACTCAACACGCCGATCGGCAACAGCCTGATGGTTGCCAGCACCTTGTCCGACCAGACGCATGCATTGCTCGATGCCTACCGGGACAATGGACTGAAACGCTCGACGCTCGAACACTATCTCGACGATGCCGGCCAAGCCAGCGAAATCCTGATGCGCAACCTGCGCCGGGCCGCCGACATGATCAACGGATTCAAGCAGGTCGCTGTCGATCAGACCAGCTCGCAGCGCCGCAAGTTTTCGGTGGCGGAAGCGGTATCCGAAAATCTGCTGACGCTTTGGCCGACCATCAAGAAAACCGCGTTCGAGGTCAGGAAGGAAATACCGGAGACGCTGGTGATGGACAGCTACCCCGGCCCGCTCGGGCAGGTGATCACCAACCTGGTGAACAATGCGCTGCTACACGGATTCGAGAACCGGCAAACCGGCACCGTATCGATTTCGGCGAAGGCCGACAATGCCGGCTGGATGGAACTGTCGGTCAGCGATGACGGCGTCGGCATTCCGGCAGCCAATCTGAACCGTATTTTCGATCCCTTCTTTACCACCAAAATGGGCTCCGGCGGCTCAGGCCTCGGCCTGAACATCGTGCACAACATCGTGACCCGCGTGCTCGGCGGGCGCATCCGGGTGCAGAGCATGCAAGGGAAAGGCGCCACCTTCATCCTCAACCTGCCGCTGCTTGCACCTCAACGACAGAGCGAGGATGCGGAAGCACCGCCACGATCCTTCGCGGCATAAACAGAGGCACAACAGCGGCACAAAAGAAAAAGCCGCTCATGGTTTTCCATGAACGGCTTTTCCAATATGTATGGCCTGCTTATTCTTCGGCGTCTGCGGGCCAGTCGCGGATATAGGCCTTGAGCATCTTGTTCTCGAAGCTCTGCGCCTCAACCACCGCCTTGGCCACGTCGTAGAATGAGATCACGCCCAGCAAGGTGCGGGCATTCACCACCGGCACGTAACGGGCATGCCGCTCCAGCATCAGGCGGCGCACTTCATCGACTTCGGTTTCCGGCGTGATTGTGATCGGATGGTCGTCCATGTGCTTGCGCACCGTGTTGGGTCCGACCGAGCCATTGTTGTCATGCAGGGCCTTCATCACTTCGCGGAAGGTCAGCATGCCGACCAGCTCACCAAACTCCATCACCACCAGCGAGCCCATATCCTTTTCCGCCATCGTGTTGGCGGCCTCGCGCAGCGGCGTGTCCGGCGTGACGGTGTACAGGATGTCGCCTTTGACTTTCAGGATTTCGGATACTTTCAGGGAGGCCATGATGAATGGGAGGCAAGGAATTGTTGAACCTCTGAAATGTAGCCGAAGCAGCATGAAAAATCCAGCACGGGTGCTGTCGCGCACATGACATCGCATACCGATGTTCGGTGCTACGATTGCCATCACTCAATACCAAGGGAGACAAACCGCATCATGAGTGCACCCAAATATCCCGGGTTCGATACGCTGTCGCTGCATGCCGGCGCCGCGCCCGACCCCGCAACCGGCGCCCGCGCGACGCCGATCTACCTGAGCACCTCCTTCGTCTTCAAGGATTCCGATCACGCCGCCTCGCTGTTCAACATGGAACGCGCGGGCCATGTGTATTCGCGCATTTCGAACCCGACCAACGCGGTGCTGGAAGAACGCATCGCCGCGCTGGAAGGCGGCGTTGCCGGTATCGCAGTCGCCAGCGGGCAGGCGGCGCTACATCTCGGCTTGGCAACGATCGCCGGTGCCGGCTCGCATGTAGTGGCGTCGCGCGCGCTGTACGGCGGCTCGCAGAATCTGCTCGCGTACACGATGAAGCGCTTCGGCATCGAAACCACCTTCGTCGACCCGCGCGACCTTGATGCATGGCGCAATGCGATCCGCCCGAATACCAAGGTCTTGTTCGGCGAAACGCTCGGTAATCCGGGACTGGATGTGCTCGATATCCCGTCGGTAGCGGCGATCGCCCATGAACGCTACCTGCCGCTGATGGTGGATGCGACCTTCACCACGCCGTATCTGCTGCGTCCGTTCGACCATGGCGCAGATCTGGTTTTCCATTCGGCCACCAAGTTCCTGTGCGGGCACGGCACTGCGATGGGCGGCCTGCTAGTCGATGGCGGCACCTTCGACTGGCAGCAGGCTTACGAGAAAACCGGTCATTTCGCAGAACTGTGCGAGCCGTACGACGGCTTTCACGGCATGGTGTTCTCGGAGGAATCGACGGTCGCACCATTTGCCTTGCGCGCGCGGCGCGAAGGCCTGCGCGACTTCGGCGCGGTAATGAGCCCGCATAATGCATTTGCGATCCTGCAGGGCATTGAAACGCTCGGCCTGCGGATGGACCGGCATGTCGCCAACACCCGCAAAGTGGTTGAATTTCTCTCGACGCATCCGGCGGTCGAATCGATCGCCTATCCCGAGCTGGAATCGCATCCCGACCACGAGCTCGCAAAAAGACTGCTGCCGAAGGGTTGCGGCGCAGTGTTCTCGTTCAGCATCAAGGGCGACCGTGCCGCGGGCCGGCGTTTCGTCGAATCGCTCAAGCTGTTCTCGCATCTGGCGAACGTGGGCGATGCGAAGTCGCTGGTGATTCATCCGGCATCCACCACGCACTTCCGCGTGCCGACGGAACAGCTGGCGGCAGCCGGCATCA
>JAEZVM010000074.1 GCA_023420795.1 Pseudomonadota bacterium | reverse complement strand
ATTTCTACGAAAAAACACTTTGAGTGTGGTTTTATGATTTCCTACAGTTCCGATCAGCCAGTTCGCTTGCGCCCAACACCTTCACAATACGAAATTTCTTAGCAAAAACAATCTACGGCAAGCAGGTTTTTTTAATGCCTTTTTAAGCGTGTTCCCTATGCCTGCGCTTCCGTCCCTTCAGTTATGTGTGCTTCCTATCCTCAAATGACAAGGTAAAGTGCAATTTAAGAAGGCTCTTTTGTCGCCTTCCAGTCATATTTGACCCGTTCTTCTTGGAAATTCGAGCATAAATTGTGCCCATAACGTCCTAATTCCATATTTAGCGCAAGGCGGGCGCTTCACTTAACAGATAATCTTTCGATGGATCATGCTCAGATTCAGCAACCTCTCTAAATTTTTGTAAAACCTACAAAACAATGCGGCAGTGCGGCATAAATTTTAAAAATGCAACATGGGTAGCACTGTTAGCCTTGCTCATGCAGGCGCTATTGCCCGCAATGCTCCGTGGCGTGCCGTTGCACAGCAAGATTCCGCTGGAAATCTGTACCGCGTTCGGCATCAAGAAGCTTGAAAGCAAAAATACCGATCCGCTTCCCAATTCCGGCAAGCATTGCGTGGCTTGCGCCCTTGCCGATTCATTTGCGTTGCCGGCCACTGCGCCGTCACTGCATGCAGACTTCCGGCTTGCATTCAGTCTTCCTCATCCGGGGGAGAGCCAGGAATACACAGCCAGTCACCTTGTTTTCCATCCGCGCGGTCCTCCCACTCGCACCTGATCGCTTCCACACTTCCCGCGCCGCTTTCACTGAAAGCCTGCCGCCGCTGACTCATCCAACAGCATTCCGGCCACCAGGGCCCATGGCTTGCATGTCGCTTTTTTATGAGCGATTCAGCCTCCTTTGATACATCATGCAAACACCCGATAAAAAAACGCACCTTCCTGCTCGACGCTGGCCGGCAGCCTTCATATCCGCTTTCCTTGCGACGCCAGCGTTCGCGCAGGGCGTCGCCACCGAAAAGGCGCTGGAGCCCGTGGTGGTGACGGCGACCCGTTCGCCGCTCGATCCCAACCTGCCGGCTTCCACGTTTTCCGCCACGCGGGAGTCGCTCGATGCGCAAAGCTTCGTCAACACCGAGGATGCCTTGACCTATGCGCCGAACACCACGGTGCGCAAGCGCTTCATCGGCGATCGCAATGCCAACCTCGGCGGCCGTTCCTTCGGCACTACCCAGCCGGCTCGCGGGTTGGCCTATGTCGATGGCTACCTGATCTCCAATTTTCTCGGCCGCTTCGATGCGCCGCGCTGGAGCATCGTCGCACCGGAGGAAGTCGCGCGTGCGGACGTGCTGTACGGGCCGTTCTCCGCGATCTATCCCGGCAATTCGATCGGCACCACGGTCGCCATTACGACCCGTTCGCCGAAGGGGCCGGAAGCCTCCGGCGGCGTCGAAGTGCATCACCAGAGTTTTGACGACTATGGATTCAAGCGCGATTTCCAGAATGATCAGGAAAGCGCCTACGTTGCCAATCGATGGGGCAGGCTGTCGCTGGCGGTGGGACTGAACCGGATGTCCTACGAATCGCAGCCGATGGGGTTTGCGACGGCGACCGCGGTCGCAGGAGGTGTGGCCGGGCTGCCGGAGGCAACCGGGGCTGTGTTCGATACCGACCCGAAAGGCGCATCCCGCGTGAGCGTCGGAGCGATCAACATGCAGCGCGGCGTGCAGAAGCAGGCCAAGATCAAGCTTGCTTATGACCTCACGCCAACCCTGCAGGGTGACATGCTGTATGCGCATTGGCGCAATGAATATCGTGTCTATAACCAGACGTTGCTGCGCAATGCCGCAACCGGCGAGGAAATCTGGCGCGGCGCGGGCACCATTGCCACCGGCGGCCGCCAAGTGGTCAATATCGGCGGTACGCGCTACGACATTCCGAACATGGTGCCGCAGAAGGGGCTGGAGGAGCATGAGCAGATCGGTGCGCGCCTGCGCACGCGCCACAAGACCGGCTGGAACTATTCCGTGCAATTGTCCAGTTATCAGGTGCTGACCAACAGCATCCGCGAATCCAGCGTGTCCGACCCGCTCGCATCGGGCGTGCGGGCAGGCACCCACACGGTAGGGGACGGCACCGGTTGGAACACCTTTGAGCTGCAATCGACCTATACGCCGGAACCGGGCGGCAAGCATGCGCTTACCTTCGGCTATCACCAGAACGATTACACGCTGAAAAACCGGGTGTTCAATCTCGGCAACTGGAACGATGCAGGTACGCGCACGCTGTCGGCGCTGAGCACTGAAACCAGCAGCTACTATTTCGGCAAGACGGAAGTCAGGGCGCTGTATGCGCAGGATGCCTGGCGCTTTCTGCCGGACTGGACAGTGACAGCCGGCGTGCGACTGGAACGCTTCCGCGCCCATGACGGCTCGCAATTCGACGACCGGGCCAGCAGCGACCCGCAGGTCCGCTACGCCAGCCGCAGCGAATCCGGCGTCAGTCCCAAGCTGTCGCTGGCCCATTCGCTGAACAGCGAATGGCTGGTGCGCGCTTCGGTGGCGCGCGGTGTGCGCTTCCCCACCGTATCCGAACTGTTCCAGGGCACGAGGTCGGGAACATCTCTGGTCAGCAACGATCCGTACATGAAACCCGAGACCAATGACGCCAAGGAACTGGCGTTCATCCGGGATACCGAAAATGGCAGCCTGCGTATTTCACTGTTCGAGGACGACATCAAAAATGCCATCTTCCAGCAGCAGCAAATCGCCGGTGCAACCACCGTCACCACGGTGCAGAATATCGACCGGGTACGTACGCGCGGCATCGAAGTCGCGTTTCAGGGAACGGATATCATGATCAGCGGCTTCGACCTGCAGGCGAGCATGGCATTGGCCAACTCGAAGACGCTGGAAAATCCGGCATTCCCGGAGTCCGAGGGCAAGAACTGGCCGCGCGTGCCGCGCGTGCGTGCGTCCTTGCTCGGTAGCTATCGCACGGGACCGTGGATCGGCTCGCTCGGCCTGCGCCACGAAGGCAAGCAGTACGGCACGCTGGACAACAGCGACACCAACCGGAACACGGTCGGCGGCATTTCTTCGTTTACCGTCATGAATGCGAAGCTTGGTTACAGCATCGGTAAATGGGGCAAGCTGGCGGTCGGCATCGACAATCTGACCGACAAGCGCTATTACGTCGGCCCGCATCCTTACCCGGGGCGGACCGTGTATGCGGAAGCGCGCCTGGCATATTGAGGAAACAATCATATGAAAATTCTTGATCACATCATCGCGCTCTGCCTTCTTTCGCTAAGCGTAACCGCCTTCAACGTATCCGCCCAGGGAGCGCATGCACAGCATAAAAGCCCGAAACCAGCCCGGGCCGAGCTCGGTACTTCCGCCGCCGTCGATGGGCAAGGCCGTCTCTGGATGGTCAGCAAGGAAACTGCCGGCGAGAATCAGTACGTAGTGCTGCAAATGTCCGCCGACATGGGGAAAAGCTGGTCCAGTCCGACGCGCATTCAGCAACAACCGGAGTCGGTGTCGGCGGAGGGCGAGAACCGCCCCAAGATCGCCTTCGGCAGCAAAGGTGAGATCTTCATCACCTACACCAAGCCGCTGGCCAAACCTTATACCGGCGAAATCCGCTTCGTACGCTCCCTCGACGGCGGAAAGACCTTTTCGCCGCCCGTTACCGTGCATGCGAACCGCGACGTGATCACGCACCGCTTCGAATCGCTGATTGTCGATGGCGAGGGCCGCCTGTACGTCGCATGGATCGACAAGCGCGACCTGCATGCGGCAGCCGCGCGCAAGCAGAAATACGCAGGTGCGGCGATCTACTATGCGGTATCCGAGGATGCCGGTGCGAGCTTCAGGGGCGACTACAAGATTGCCGACCATTCCTGCGAATGCTGTCGCATCGCGCTCGCCCTCAATCCGCAAGGCAGGCCGGTGGCACTGTGGCGGCATGTGTTCGAACCGAATGTGCGCGATCATGCGCTGATGGAATTGACGCCGGACGGGAGGCTCGGCTCCCTGCAGCGGGCCAGTTTCGACGACTGGCGCATCGACGCCTGCCCGCACCATGGTCCCGCGCTGGCCTATGCCGCAGACGGTTCCCGGCATCAGACGTGGTTCAATGTGAAGGAGGGCGAGGGCGGCGTCTTCTATGCGGTGAGCGATGCGGCGGGAATGACGGGCAAGCCGCTGCGGCTCGGTTCCGCGCAGGCTGCGCATGCCGACGTCGTCGTAAGCGGACGCAATGTCGCGCTGGCATGGAAGCAGTTCGACGGCAAGGCAACTACACTTCTGGCACGCTTGTCGAATGATGGCGGCCAGACCTGGCAGGAGGTCGAGCTGGCGCGCACGCAAGGTGCATCTGACCAGCCGCGCCTATTAAACACGCCGGCCGGAATCGTCTCGATATGGCGCACGCAGAACGAGGGCGTGCAGACGGTATTAGTAGTGAATGGGAAATCTCAATGAAGAAGTCGATCATCAAGTCGCTCTGGTACGTGCTGGCGCTGTGCGCGCTGCATGCGCATGCAGCATCGCCGATTCAGCCGTTCGACGCGGATGGCATGGCGCGCATCGTCGCCAGCCAGAAAGGCAAGCCCTTCGTGCTGATCGTGTGGTCGCTGGATTGCGAGTACTGTCAGATCAGCATGAAAAACATGGCCGAGGAGAAGCGCAAGCGGAAGAACTTCAACATCGTCACGCTTTCCACCGATTCGGCGGAAGACGCGGAGGCCGTGGCGCTGATGAAAAAGAAACTGGCATCGGTTGGCATGAGCCGCAATGCCTGGGCCTTCGGCGCCGCGCCGCCGGAAGAATTGCGATATGCGATCGATCCAAAATGGCATGGTGAAAAGCCGCGCAGCTACTGGTTCACTGCGAACGGCGAAAGTGTCGCGTATTCCGGGATGATCACCGCCGCGACCATTGACCGGTTTTACGGACGCTAACCCGACAATCCTGCGCACAAAGCAAAACGCCCCGGGCAAAACCCGGGGCGTTTTTTTCTGGATCCAAGGCGTCCATTCATGCCGGCACTGCGCTATGGCAGCGGCTGACCTGCACGGGCATCTACTGGATCCTCTTTTCTCTTAATTGTTTTGCTCACTGCGCCGCTGCATTGTCGGTGCGATCCTGCAGCGGCAAGGAAAGCTTACTTCTGCAACTGCGACAGCTTGTCCTTGGTGTCTTTCCATTCGTCGGCGTCGGGCAGCGGATCCTTGGTCTTTGTGATCGACGGCCAGTTGCGCGCCAATTCCACGTTCAGCTTGATGAACTGCTGCTGGTCGGCAGGCACGTCTTCTTCCGCGTAAATCGCGTTGACCGGGCACTCTGCTACGCAAACGGCGCAGTCGATGCATTCGTCGGGGTCGATCGCAAGAAAATTCGGGCCTTCCCGAAAACAATCTACCGGGCATACATCCACGCAGTCGGTGTATTTGCAGCGAATGCAGGATTCGGTCACAACGTGGGTCATAACAACAGTCCTATCGTAAATTTTTCTGACACTGAGATGATTTGGAGTCGAGTTGAAAGGGAAGAGGAACGGACCGCAACCTGAGCAGACAACTCGCTGCAAAGCCTTGTATTTTAAGGTAATCGGTTGTTTCTAACAAACCCGACTTAGATAGTTTATGAATAAGCAAATGTGGCAGGCGCGGAGCAGAGCGGCTGATCAAGCGGTGTCTAGGTAGTTTGCGCGACAATTTGTCGCAGCTTTGTTATTTGGGTGACAACAGTCGTCTATCCTAGGTATAGAGCGGTTTCTTCCTGCCAGATCAGCTTCTCCGGGTCGTATTGCGGCGAAGTCTTCAGGCTTGCAGATGAATTATTTGTGTCCGCCGTTTGAAATTAAATCACGCGGCAAACAGGCAAACCGGCGAGGCGATTCGGTTAGACTCTGAAGCAAGTCAGCAAGGGGATTTCATGGATACTTCCGCAGCACGTCAAGCCATTTTCAGCCGCATCCGCAAGGCGCAGAACCGTCCTGCAGAGCCGACGCAGGCCGAGCGCGATGCTGTGCGCGAGTACATCGGCCTGCATTCGCAAGGCCCGCGCCCCGACATCGGCTCCGATCTGGTCAGTCGCTTCAGGGAGCAGGCGCTGCGCATGGCGGATACGGTGGAAGAAGTCTCGTCGGCCAATGATGTGCCCGCCGCGGTTGCCCGCTATCTGGACGAAATGGGCGTCGCGAAGAAGGCGATTGCCTGGAAAACCCTGAGCGGCATGGCCTGGAGCGATACTGGCATGCAGGTCGAATTCCGTCCTCCGTGCAATGAAGACCTGGTCGGCATTACCGGCGCGTTCTGCGCGGTGGCCGAAACTGGCAGCCTGATGCTGCTGTCCGGCCCGCAGACATGGTCGTCAGCCAGCCTGCTGCCCGAGACGCACATCGCAATCGTGGCGGCTTCGCGCATCGTAGGTGCGATGGAAGATGCGTTTGCGCTGGCGCGCGCTGAACATGGCGAGCTGCCGCGCGCCGTCAATTTCATTTCAGGGCCGTCCCGGACCGGCGACATTGAGCAGACGATCGTGCTGGGTGCGCACGGACCGTACCGGGTGCACGTGATCCTGATGCTGGACGAATAAGCCGCCGGCTTGCAGTGCCCGGCAAAGGCCATGATCCAAGATAAAATGGCCGCCGTTGAAAAACAGGGAGACAGCAATTGCGAGCAAAAATTCTGGTGGGCCTGGGAGGGCTGCTGCCCACGTTGTGCCATGCTGCGGAACTTGACGGCGCAAGTCTGGCTGGATGGTGGGGCATTCCGTTCGCCGGACTGCTGTTGTCGATTGCATTTTTGCCGCTGGTCGCGCCGCTCTTCTGGCATCACCATTTCGGCAAGATATCGCTGGCATGGGCGCTCGCCTTCCTGCTGCCGTGCGCTGCATATTTTGGAACGGGTGTCGCTGCGGGCGGCGCGATGCATGCGCTCATAGGCGAGTACATTCCCTTCATCATCCTGATCACTTCGCTGTTCGTGGTGGCCGGCGGCATCTGCGTGCGCGGCAACTTGCATGGCACGCCGGCACTGAATACCGGCCTGCTGGCGCTTGGGACGCTGTTGGCGAGCATCATGGGAACGACCGGCGCTTCGATGCTGATGATCCGCCCGCTAATTCGCGCCAACGACAACCGCAAGCACGCGGTGCATATCGTCGTGTTCTTCATTTTCCTAGTAGCGAACGCGGGCGGTTCGCTGACGCCGCTGGGCGATCCGCCGCTGTTCCTCGGATTCCTGAAGGGCGTCGATTTCTTCTGGACCATGAAGAACATCTTCCCCGAAACGCTGTTCCTGTGCGTCGCACTGCTCGTGATTTTCTATTTCCTCGACCGCCACTACTACCAGAACAAGGAAGAGGAGTTCCAGCCGGCGCAGGACCCGACGCCTGATTCCGCGATCCGCTTCGAGGGCAAGATCAATTTTCTTCTGCTGGCAGCAATCGTCGGCCTCGTATTGATGAGCGGCTTCTGGAAGCCGGCAGCCGCGTTGCATGTATTCGGCATCGAGGTGGGGCTGCAGAATATCGTCCGTGATGTGCTGCTGATCGGCGTCGTCCTTGTGTCGCTGTGGATCACGCCGAAGGCGGCGCGCGAAGGCAACGAATTCTCCTGGGGACCGATCCAGGAAGTCGCCAAACTGTTCGCCGGTATCTTCATCACGATCACCCCGGTCATTGCGATGTTGCGCGCCGGCGAATCGGGCGCCTTTGCGGCAATCATCCGCGCAGTGACCGACGGCAACGGTCAGCCGATCAATGCCATGTATTTCTGGGCATCCGGCATTCTGTCCTCCTTCCTCGATAATGCGCCGACCTATCTGGTATTCTTCAACACAGCCGGCGGCGATCCGGCCGTGCTGATGACCAGTCTGGCGGGAACCCTCGCCGCGGTCTCCTGCGGTGCGGTGTTCATGGGCGCAAACAGCTATATCGGCAATGCGCCTAACCTGATGGTAAAAGCCATCGCAGAGGAACGCGGCATCAGGATGCCGTCCTTCTTCGGTTACATGGCCTGGTCATGCGTAGTGCTGGTGCCGCTGTTTATCGTGATGACATTCATCTTTTTCAGGTGACAGGCGATGACCAAAGCCCGGGTTCTTGTGACGCGCGCCGTATTTCCGGATGTGATAG
>JAEZVM010000039.1 GCA_023420795.1 Pseudomonadota bacterium | reverse complement strand
AGCATGGCGCAGGCGCTTGCCGAGATTGCACGGGTGCTGCGCCCGGGCGGACATCTGTATGTTTCAGAGCCGATCTATGATGGCGCGCTCAACGAAGTGATCCGCCTGTTCAACGACGAGGGCGAGGTACGCGCCGCCGCGCAGTCTGCACTGGATGTAGCACTCGTTACCGGACAATGGGAACAGGTGGCGGAGCGCCGTTTCGAGATGCCGGTACATTTTCGTGACTTCGCCGAGTTCGAACGGCGCATGATGCGGCCGACCTTCGCCGATCATCAGATCGACGACACCAGGATCGCGGCGGTGTGCGCCGTCTTCGAACCGCATTGCACGGCCGATGGCGCGCGCTTCACGCGGCCGATGCATGTGCGGCTGCTGCGCCGCCTTTGATCGCAATAGCACCGGGCTTGCACGCCCGATCGAGAAACGCGCACAGCTGTCGCATCGCGAGTTCCATGTCCGTGAACGCCTCGTGCGTGCCTTCCAGTTCCAGCAGCGTCACGTTCGCAGGCCCGCACTGGCGATGGATGCGATGCGCCTCTTCCAATGGCACCGTTTCGTCCTGCCGGCCATGCGCCAGCAGCACCGGGCAGGATATCCGGCATAGCGTGGCGACCGGTGCGATCGTATCGAAGCGCTCGCCGATCACCCGTTCCACATAGCGATTGATCAGCCATCCGATCGGCCGGTAGGGGATGCGCCATGCGGCCAGCCAGTGGCGCATGACCTGCTCCGGATGGGCGAAGGCCGAAACGCTGACCACTGCGCGCAGATCGTTACGGCGCGAGGCGCACAGCAGTGCCGCCGCGCCGCCGACGGAATGGCCGAGCACCGCCAGCCGGGTTGCATTGATGCCTGGTTGCTGCTTCAGCCAGTCGAGCGCACTGTCGATATCCTGAGCGAAACGTGGCAGCGAACTGTGATCGTCGCGGTCGCTGCGGCCATGGTTGCGCGATTCGGGCAGCAGTACCGCATAGCCGGCCTTGTGCAATGCCTGCGCCACCGGCAGCAGCGTGCCGGCATTGCCGCCCCAGCCGTGCATCAGCACCACTGCGGGAGACGGCTCGGAACCTGCTGCGGGAATATGCCAGGCAAACAGATTCAGCCCTCGTGCGCTGGTAATGCGGACCTCACACGCGGGCAGATCGAGATCGGCAGGCAGCGGGCCTTCCAGCGTCGCGCGGGGAGCCAGGCCGAGATGCAGCAACTGGCGCACGCCGAGCAGCAGCGCAGCACCGGCGCCGAGGGAGAGCAGAAGGGGAGAGAGCGAAGCGTTCATTCCGGCGCAATGAAACGGATGAGCGTCAGTGCGGCATGCCCCTCTACCGCAAGTGGAAGAGGGGCAAACGTCTTCAACTGCCGAAGTTCTCCGGCATCTGAACCGCCACCACTTCACCGGTCGCGGTGGCGACGCCGTTGGCGTACACGGTGGATTCGATCACTACCTTGCGGCCCTTGATCTCCTTCACGCGGCCACGGATTTCCAGCGGGCCGTCGAGGGGAGTCGGCTTCAGGTAGTTCACATGCAGCGAGCCAGTTACGAAGCGGAACGGCGGCAGGCTGTCCATCTCGCGGCCTTCGGCGCGATACATCGCAGCCGCCGCGGTGCCGGTGCTATGGCAGTCGATCAGCGATGCGAGCAGGCCGCCATAGACATAGCCAGGAATCGCCGTGTGGAAGGGCTCCGGCTTGTAGCGGGTGACGGATTCCTCGCCTTCCCAATAGGTCTTGATCTGGTGGCCGTGTTCGTTGTGCGCGCCGCAGCCGTAGCATTGGGCGACGTTTTCCGGGTAGTAGTCCTGAAACGCTTTCATTGGAACTCCATTCTCCTTCCGTGGCGGATTCAATCCGTCCGCCTTTTCCTGCATGCAGCGGGATGGCGCTGCCCCAATCCTCCTTATTCGATTGCCCTGCCTTCCCCGGCTTCCTCCACCGTCCTGCCGTCGCGGATGTGATAGATCCGCCGGAAGGTCGGGATGATCTTTTCGTCGTGCGTGACCACGATGATCGCGGTGTCGAACTGCGTCGCCATCCGGTTCAGGATGCGGATCACGCCGAGCGCGCGTTCGCTGTCGACCGCGTCGAGCAGTTCCAGGGCGCGGCGCCGTGCTTCCGCATTCGGAATGCCGGCCAGCATCGGCAGCAGTGCGATGTTGTCGGTGACGTCGAGGAAGGGAATCAGGTACGGCGCCTGGAACACGAAGCCGATGCGGTCGCGGCGCAGCGCACGCAGATCGGGAATCTTCCAGCCATCGTCGTATATAGCTTCCCCGTTCAGCGTCATGCGTCCGGCGGTGGGTTCGATCACGACTCCAAGGCATTTGAGCAGGGTACTCTTACCCGAGCCTGACGGGCCGATCAGGCCGATGACTTCGCCCGGAGCCACGGCCATATCTACGCCCTTGAGTGCATCGACCGCGGTGTCGCCTTCACGGTAGCGCTTCCTCAGCCCCTCGATGCGGATGCCGCGCGATGTAACGATCTTATCCACCGATGGCCTCCGCCGGATCGACCTTGAGCGCCGCATGGATTGCCAGCACGCTGGCGAGCACGCAGATCACGACCACCGCGACGAAGCCGCGTGCGGCGTCGCCCGGTTCCAGAAGCACGTACTTCGGAAACACCGGCGCCCAGAAGGTCGCGGCGATCCTGCCGACGATGGCGGCGCTGACGATGGCGAGAATCACGAGGAATATGCCGATCTGCCGCGCCGATGTGGCGATCAGCTTGGAAACCAGAATCTCTTCCATCTGCGCGCGTGTATAGACAGTCAGCCGCTTCCAGCGCCGGATCGGCTCGGCCACCGCATCCGGATCGGCGTCGGGTTCGCTCTGCACCAGTTCGGCTTGCCGATCATGAAATCTTTATGTCTTTTTCGCCCTGAACAGGCAATTGCGGCGGGAGCACTGCTGTCTCGCGGAAGAGAAAGACTTGCCTTCGCCCCCGCCTTCGTTTGCGGGCAGCGGCAGGGTGCCGGTGCAGAAAGAAAACAAATGGTTGTGCGCCACCCATTGCGGATGGCATGTCTCTTCTTCGACGACGGTATTGTCTTGCGATTCCATGTTGATCCTTGGGCCGGCAGGATGCCGGATTTGCATTGCTGCCGGTTCAGACCTCCAGCAGCGCATTCGACTGCATCAGCGCCAGCACTTCATCTCCCGGCAGCGGGCGGCTGAACAGATAGCCCTGTACAAGATCGCAATGATGCTCGTGCAGGAACGCCAGCTGTTCGCGGGTTTCCACGCCTTCCGCCACCACTTTGAGTTCCAGGCTGTGCGCAAGCGCGATCACCGCATTGACGATGGCGCGGTCATCCGGGTCGGTATGGATGTCGCGCACGAAGGACTGATCGATTTTCAGCACATGGATCGGCAGGCGCTTCAGATAGGACAGCGAGGAATAGCCCGTGCCGAAATCATCGATCGCCATCTGCACGCCCATGTCGTGCAGCTTTTCCAGTACCTGAACGGTTTGCTCGATGTCTTCCACCAGCATGCTTTCGGTCAATTCCACTTCCAAAAGTTCCGGCGCAAGATCGGCTTCCTTCAGTATGCCGGCGATGAGGCCGGCCAGATCGCCGTGATGGAATTGACGCGCCGACAAGTTGACCGCGACGCGCGTCGGCATGCCGGCCTGCTCCCACGCCTTCGCCTGAGCGCAGGCGGTGCGCAGCACCCATTCGCCGATTTCCACGATCATGCCCGTCTCTTCCGCCAGCGGAATGAACTGCGCAGGCGATACCATGCCCAGCTCCGGGTGCCGCCAGCGGATCAGCGCTTCGGCGCCCTGGATGCGGCGCGACAGCGCATCCACCTGCGGCTGGTAATGCAGCATGAACTCACCGCGATCGATCGCCCAGCGCATCGCGTTTTCCAGCCGCAGGCGCTCCGTCATTGCGGCATTCATGTCGCCGGTGAAGAACTGGAAGTTGTTGCGGCCCACGTCCTTGGCGCGATAGAGCGAGATGTCCGCATTCTTGATCAGCGCTTCCGCATTGGGCGCATCGTTCGGATACAGCGTGACGCCGATGGAGGCCGTCGTAAACAGCTCATGGCCGTACAGCAGGAACGGCTCCTGCAGGATCGACAGCAGGCTCTCCGCGATATGCGCCGCGTCTTCCGGCTGCACGATATCCAGTGCGATCAGCGCGAACTCGTCGCCGCCCATGTGCGCCAGCGTATCGCCCGGGCGCATGCTGGCGAGCAGGCGGGTCGCAACGGCTTTCAGCAAAGCGTCGCCGATGTCGTGGCCGAGCGTATCGTTTACCGTCTTGAAACGATCCAGGTCGAGCAGCATCAGCGCAAACGAGTTGCCGTTACGGTGGCGCACTGCGGCGGCCTGGTGCAGGCGGTCGTTGAACAGCCGCCGGTTGGGCAGACCGGTCAGCGGATCGTGAAAGGCGAGATGGCGGATCGCCTGCTCGGTCTGCTTGCGTTCGCTGATGTCTTCCGTTACCGCGACGAAGTGGGTGATGTTGCCGTCGTCGTCTTTCAATGGCGAGATGACTTCGAGGCACCAGTAGGTTTCGCCGTTCTTTTTCCGGTTGTGCAGTTCGCCGCTCCACTCCTTGCCCGAAAGCAGCGTGTCCCGCATCCGCTTGTGAGTTTCCGGATGCGTTTCGCCCGACTTGAGTATGCCCGGCGTCTTGCCGATGACTTCCTCCGGCGCATAACCGGTGATCCGGGTGAACCAAGGATTGACGTATTCGATCACGCCGTTGCGATCGGTGATCATCACCGCATTGGCGCTTTGCTCGACCGCGCGCGACAGCTTGCGCAGATTGTCTTCCGTCTTTCTGCGCTCCGCTTCGCGCTCCATGTTTTCCAGCGCGAACGAAACGTCTTCCGTCATTTCTTCGAGCAGGCGCAGCTGGCCGGCGTCGAACGCATCCGGCTCGTGCGCGTACAGGCTGAAGATGCCGGCGACTTTTCCTCTCACGCGCAGTTGCAGAAATACATATGACCGGAAGCCGGCCGACACCGCCTGCGGGCACACGCCGCTTGCATTCGCATCGCTTCCCGTGGAGCCGCAAGCCTGCAGGATCACGCTGTCGTCCGAGCCGAGCCTGCCAGCGAAGCAGGCCTCGATGATCCTGTCGCACTCCGGTAGCGCAACCGCCCGTCCGCAGCGGGCGATCCACTGCCAGCTTCCCTTTGCATGATCGAACACGGCGATCCTCGCGAGCGGGAATTCGCCGAGTTCCACCGCGACATGGCAAATCTCTTCCAGCAGCTTGTCGCGATCGGTAATGCGCATGATCGCGGCATTGGTGTGGCTGAGCATGCCGTAGAGGCGGTTGATGTGGTTTTCCGCTTCCTGCGCCCGCTTGCGCTCATCGATCTGTTCGCTCAGGCTGCGGTTGGCCTCAGCCAGTTCCTGCGTGCGTTCGCCAACCTCGCGTCGCAACAGGATAGGCTGCCTGAACGCCGAATAGGTAAAGGCCGCGATCAGCGCCGCCATCAGCAGCACGCCGGCCAGCGCCTTCCAGGACAGATGCGATTCGAGCCAGCCCTCGGTCGGCGCAATGCTCAGAACCCATTTCCCGTTCGGCACCTCGATTGCACGCACCACCGGATCGTCGAGCGCCGCAGCTCCGGAACGGGTGAATACCTGGAGACTGCCGTTTTCCGGATGAGCGCGCGCCAGCTCGTATTGATAGCCGGCCGGTACCAGTTGCTGCAGGCCGCTCAGCTGGACCAGTTCCGGAACCCGGATCACGGCAATGGAGAATCCCCAGAAGCGATCCTTGCTGTCGGGGTCAGGCAGAAAAACGGGCAAGCGGCCGATCACGGCCTGGCCGCCCTGGAGCAGCTCGTACGGGCCGGCTAGCGTGAGCTTCTTCGTCTCGATTGCCAGCATGGCTCCTTTGCGCTGTTCGGGATTGTTCAGCAGATCATGTCCGATCGCCTGCGAATTGCCGACGAACGGCACCACCTGCGATACGACGCCGCCTTCCGCCAATTGCAGGCTGCTGATGCCGTCGTACACCTGCAGCATCTCCGAAGCAAGTGTTTCGAAGTTGTGGAGGATGCCGCCGGAATTGCGCAGCACGGCAGCCAGCGCATAGGTGCTGGACAGGCTGTGATTCAGCCGGCTTTCCAGCGCAGAACCCTGGTTGGCCGCGATGATTTCGACTTCCTTGTGCTGGCGTAGCACCTGTACCCGTCCATACAGCACCGAAAATGCGATGCCGACGAGCAGGGCGATGATGAAAGACAGCACCGTAAAAAGACGCAGGCGAAAGCGCAGCTTCGCTTCGTCCTGGATGTTGCCCATCAGGGCAGTCACCATGCCGTTCATTCTGTATCGCTCCGATGCCGGAACGCGGAAATAGCCTGCTTAAGAGAGCGCATCTTCTACGGACTCAATGAACGGTGCCGGTCTGCAGTTCGGCCACCAGCCGTTCCGGCTTCAGCAGCGACACGACGCGCCGCCCTTCGGTGGCGATGCCGGCGAGGCGGCCTTCCTCCATATCGGTGGCACGCAGGGTGGTCCTAATCTGCTCCGGCGACAGCGAAAGGACGTCCACCACACAGTTGACCGCAATGCCGCCGATGCGGCCACTGTCGTTGAGGATGATGACGTCGTTCAGCGGCCTGTTTCCGATATCGCCCGGGATCAGTACTTCCTGCAAATTGAGTACCGGCAGGCGGCCATTGCTAACGCTGATCGTGCCGGCGATCTTTTCCGGAGCATCGGCCAGCGGGCTGACCGCATCGTATTCCGCCAGTTCCTGTACCTTTTCCAGCGCGACGCCATATTCGCGCTCACCTATGCGAAATACCAGATAGTCCTGCCTTGCGATGAGGGTTTCCGTCGCTTTTGTTCGTGTTTGCATCTGAATTGACCTCCTTCCCATTCGGTGCACTTCATGCTGCTTCGATTTTTTGCTTTCCCGTTGCAATCAGCTCCGTCGCTAGTTCCGCCGATACCGGCCGGCCGAACAGATGGCCCTGGCCGATGAGACCCTTGTGCGCCTTCAGTGCGGCAAACTGCTTCTTTTCCTCGATGCCTTCGGCCACCACGCACAGGCCCAGCTTGCTGGCCATTGCAATGATCACGCTGGCGATGGCGGTGTCGTCCTGATCGGTGTCGAGGCTGCGGATGAAGGACTGGTCGATCTTCACTGCGTGGATCGGCAGTTTCTTGAGGGATGTCAGCGAGGAATAGCCGATGCCGAAGTCGTCGATGGAGAACTGCACGCCGAGCTCCGCAAGCTGACGCATGATGGCGAGGCTGCTATCGAGGTTCTGCATCGCGACGTGCTCGGTGACTTCCAGCTCAAGGCAGAAATGCGGCAGGCCGCTCTGTTGCAGCGCCGACGAGATCTGGCGCGGCAGATCGGCCGAATGGAACTGGCGCGCCGACAGGTTGACCGACATCAGCCGGTGGCCCGGGAACTGGCGGCGCCATTCCTGCGCCTGCATGCATGCGGTATGCAGCACCCATTCGCCTATCGGCAGCATCAGGCCGGTTTCCTCGGCAATGTCGATGAATGCCTCCGGCTCCAGCAGCCCGCGCTCCGGATGCCGCCAGCGCAGCAGCGCTTCGAAGCCGCGCAGCTTGCCGCTGTCGCAGTCGAACTGCGGCTGGTAGTGCAGCACCAGCTCCTCGCGTTCGAGCGCCTTGTGCAATGCGGTCTCGGTCGCCATGCGTTCGGCCGCCCGGGTGCCCAGAACTTCGTCATACAGCTCGTAGCGGAAGCCGCCGGCGCCCTTGGCGCGATACATCGCCATGTCGGCATTCCTGAGGAGGAGTTCGATGGTGGCGCCATCCTCCGGATAGACGCTGATGCCGATGCTCGGCGATACATAGACTTCCTCGCCGTTGAGGCGGAACGGCGGGCGGAATGCATCGACGATCTTTTGCGCGACATTGGCGCCATGCCGCGGATCGGTGATTTCGCTCAAAACAATGGTGAACTCGTCGCCGCCCATGCGCGCCACCGTGTCGGATTCGCGTACGCTGCCGCGCAAACGCTGTGCCGCCTGCTGCAGCAACTGGTCGCCGGCATCGTGTCCCATGCTGTCGTTGATCAGCTTGAAGCGGTCGAGATCGAGAAACATGACCGCGAAATGATGGCCGGGATGCCGTTTCGCCGAGCTCATCACCTGGTTGACGCGGTCGTTAAACAGCACGCGGTTGGGCAGGCCGGTCAGCTGGTCGTAGTACACCTGATGCAGGATGCGTTCCTCGGCCGACTTGCGCTCCGAAATGTCGCTGAACACGCCGACGTAGTTGGTCACCTTGCCGTGCTCGTTCTTCACGCGGCTGATGTTGAGCCATTGCGGATAGACGCTGCCGTCCTTGCGCATGTTCCATATCTCGCCCTGCCACTTGCCGGTGCTATTGATCGACTGCCACATCGCTTCGTAGAACTCGCGGCTCTGGCGCCCGGAGCTGAGCATGCGCGAATTGCGGCCGACGACTTCTGCGACGCTATAGCCGGTGATGGCGGTGAATGCGCTGTTGACGCTCAGGATGGTGCCGTTGGCGTCGGTGATCGTCATGCCTTCCAGCGAACTTTCGAATGCCTGGTTAGCGAGGCGCATCGAGCTTTCCGACTGTTTGCGGCGCGAGATGTCGCGGATGGTTAGTTGGATCAGGCTGCGGTCGCCGAGTTGTGCGACGTCGATCGCCAGATCGGCCGGAAATTCCCTGCCGTCCGCTGCACGGAACTGCCATTCGAAGCGCTGTGATCCGTTCCTCAGGCTTTCGTCGATACGCGCGCGCAACGCCTGCGCCGACGAAGTACCATCCGGCTGGCATTCCGGCTGCAGGCGGCCGAGCTCGAGTTCATCGATGACATGCGAGGACGGCAGGCCGAACATCGCGACCGCCGCGCGGTTGATGTCGGTGATCCGATCCCGGTTCATCATGATCACACCATCGTTGCTGCTCTCGAACAGCGTGCGAAACAGCGTGTGCTCCTTGTTCAGCTGCGCGGTTTGGCGGCGCCGCTCCTTCGATTCACGCCAGGTCAGCCAGGCCGTCAGGCAGAAGAACACCGAAGCCAGCAGAGACAATGCAAGCAGGGCGTTGCGTGCTGCGCGATTGTTGTCGGCGGCCTGATCGTACACTTGGTCGTTGTCCTGAACGACGTGCGTCAGGAGTTGTTGCACCGCATGCAACAGCTCGGCGAACAGGGGAAGGGTATTGCCGGCATGGAAGCGATATACCGCATCCGGATCGTTGGACATCAGGTCCAGCACCTGCCGTCGGCTGTCCGCCACACGGGAATACAACTCAATGATCCTGTCCCAGTTTTCGCGGCGCGTGCCATCCTGCTGGCGGCTGGCGAGCAGCTGCCTGATTTCGGCATCCATCCGCGCCAGCGCCTCGCTATCGGCAGGCGAGAGTTGCAGCTTCCTGATCGCATCCAGAAAAAGCGCCTGCGAACGGAGCAGGGTCTTTTCAACATCAGACACCTGCTTCACTGCGACGTCGCCGCCGAGATAAACCCGGTCGAGATCCTTCGCGCCTTGATACAGGCCCCACCATCCGATATTGCTAACGAAGAAACCGGATGCGGCTCCGACCAGGAACATGACCAGCAGCAGATTCGAAATGAGCTGTTTGCGCATCGGGCGCTACCTTATTATTGGATGCCGAAAAACTTGCTCTTTGTTTTTGGCTTACTTCGATTGGGCCGCGATGTACTCCACTGCGGCAATCACATCGGCTTTCGACAGACTGCTGTTGCCGCCCTTGGCCGGCATGAAGCCCTTGCCATTGAGCGCGGCTTCCTTCGCCGCCGCCAAGTCCCGCAAACGTGGCATCCAGGCCACCTTGTCTCCCAGCTTCGGCGCTCCGGCCGCGCCGGTGCCGTGGCATGCCGCGCAAGTGGCGTTGTAAACCGCCTTGCCCCTGGCCACTGCCGGACCGGCATTCATCAGCAGGCTGAGTGCAGCAATAGCGCCGATCAGTCCGAATCTCATTTAGTCTCCTCAGGTAAAACCTTGCGGGGAATACAAATCTCATTGCCCCGTTGTTGCTTTACAGCAATTAATATGCCAACTCCTTAGGAAATAGATTTTGGCGATTGGTGGTTAAATTTCCATAGAGCAATTCCCGGAATTGGTAAGCATTTTTCCATCTGCGGGAATGTGTTCATCAGATTTATTCCATGCCGGGCGGAGAATGCAGGCCTGCGGAGGCAAATAGCGATTCATATCTTCCCGGTTGGAATCAAATTTGCTTTCGCAAAATTCCCGTCTGCTCTCTGGTTCGCCCGCAGGGTAGATATGTCGCCCTTCGGGCGGATGGGAATGGGCAGCCGGCTTCTGGCCTGTAGTGGAGATAAAGACAATTCATGAAGTGGCGAAGCGTAGCTTCCGGTGCCCGATCGCATGATTCGCGCGACCTTTATTCGCACTGGTGGTGGATTTGGCTGGTAATCGGCGGAATCGTGCTGACCGGATATCTCGAATACATGGAGAGCAGCCGGCTTACCACTGCAACCCGGTTCGACCAGTTGTTCGTGTTTCATCTGGCCGGCTATGCGAACCTGCTGCTGGCGTCTTCGACCTTGCTCTATGTAAGCCATTTGTGGTTCACCTCGGAAGCGGTGGGACGCTGGGCGTCCTGGCTGGCAACGATAGGCGTGCTGGCGTCCGCGCTGGCTCTGGCGACACGCTGGCTGGAGACCTATGTGTTCCATCGTCCGGCGCATGTGCCGTTGAGCAGCCTGTACGAGGTGATGGCGGTGTTCGGTACGCTCACGGTGGCGATCTATCTGGTGATGGAACGTGTTTACCGCACTCGTACCGCAGGCGCCTTCGTGATGCCGATCGTGCTCGGTTCAGTACTGTTCCAGATTTGGCTTGTCGCGCAGGAAGCAGCGATGCCGGACGGCTGGGTCCGCATTCTCGCCAGCTACGGGATGCAGGCCAAGGTATTGGGAGGCATCGTCGGCTATAGCGCTATCGCTATCGCGGCGGCGCTCGGCGCAGCCTATCTGGTCGGCAGCCGCGCCGAGGAGCGGGGCGCGGTCCCGCGCATAGCGATGTTTTCGCTGCCGCCTTCGCAGCATATCGACGCGCTGATGCACAAGACCATCGTGATCGGCTTTTCGGTGCTGACACTGACCGTCCTTGCCGGCGCATTGTGGTCCTATCGAGCATGGGAAGGATACTGGACGTGGCGTGCCGACGAGATGGTATGGCTGTTCTGTTCCTCCTATTTTTTCCTGCGCCATGTCTGTGGCTGGCGCGGCAGGCGGCTCGCCTGGTGGGCGATTGCCTGTTTCGGTTTCGCGATACTCCGGCTTCCCGGCATGGACTTGTTATAGTCGGCCCACGCTTTTACGGATGAAAGCCGAACAAATCCTGAACGCCATCGGCGTTCGACAATCCAACAGAAAGCAGTAATGAAAGTGGAAAATCTTGTAGAGCCGTCGGTATCGACTGCGGCTTCATCTGGAATTGCCAATCAGGATGTGGGCAGGACGATTGGCGGACACGTGTTTTCGGTCAGAACCAAAGGCTGGCTGGTCCTCGGTGCGCTGATCGTATATGGCATCCTGATCGTGCTGTTCCTGCTGCATCAGAAAAACCTGCTGCTGCGCGATTTCGAGCAGATCCAGAAATCCCTTGAAATTGACAGCCTGCTGAAGCAGGCGGACACGGCGGCTTTCCATGCCGTGATGGGCGGGTTCGCGAATGTCGATGCCAACGACGGCGCGGCCAGCATGCAGCGGATATTGATGCACTACGGGATCCTGCGCACCAAGCACGCGGAACTGCGCGACCAGATGCCGGAATTCGATCTCAGCCTCGCGGGCGTGGAGGCAGCCATGGAAAAGGCCGAGCGGGATCCTTCGCGCGCGAATGTCCGCGCGTTGATCGGCGAGCTGGTAAAGACCAAGAATGAATTCACCAGCCTGGCGGAGCAGTCGCAGCAGGCGCGCCAGAACATGTCGGAGCAATATCACAGCAAGACCAATTCGGTGGCCATGACTGCGCTGCTGCTCGGCATGATGGGCGTGACGCTGCTGGGAACGATCATGGTGCTGTTCTTCAAGCGCCTGACGAAGGATTTGCAGGAGCTGCAGGACAGGGCGCTCGATGTTGTCAACGGCTATCGCGGCGCGCCGCTGCCGATCCGCCGGCATGATGAAGTCGGCCAGCTGATGGCCGCGGTCAACAGTATGGCGACCGCGCTCGACAGGCATGAAAAGGAACTGATCGTGGAGCGCCAGAAATACTTCCATCAGGAGAAGATGGCTGCGATCGGCGCGCTGGCGGCCGGCGTCGCGCACGAGATCGGCAATCCGATCGCGGCGATTTCCGGTATCGCACAGGACATGCAGGAACGGCGCGACAACGAGCAGGCGGTATGCGGCGAAGATCACTGCCGGGACTGCCGGCCAGACATGATCCAGGAACAGACCGAACGCCTGGCCGCGATCACGCGGGAGATTTCCGAATTCGCCTCGCCGCAGCCGGTCGAGCCGCAACTGCTGGACCTGAACGGGCAGTTGCGCAGCACCACCAGCCTGATCCGTTACGACAAGCGGTTGCGCCGGGTCGATCTTCGACTGGATCTCGACCCGAACCTGCCGGCGATTTATGGCGTGCCCGACCAGTACACGCAGGTCATCATGAACCTGCTGATCAATGCGATGGATGCACTGGAGCCGGTGACGGACCGGCAGCCGGAGATCGTGATCTCGACCAGAACCGAGGGCGAGCGGGTCTGCATGACCGTCGAGGACAACGGGCCTGGCATGGAAAGGGCTGTGCTCGAGCGCGCGTTCGATGCTTTCTTCACGACCAAGCCTGCCGGCAAGGGAACCGGTTTGGGGCTATCCTTATGCTATTCGATCATGCAGACCCACGGTGGCAGCATCGAGATCGAGTCCGCCCCCGACGCGGGCACCCGCGTGCGTGTATATTTCCCGATCAATGAGACATCCTGACGACACATCTATGAAATCACTGGAAGTCCTAGTCGTCGATGACGAACCGGCAATCCGGCAGATCCTGGCAGCGCACCTGAGCAAATCAGGATGCAGCGTATGCCAGGCGGCCAACGGCACCGAAGCGTTCGAACGCCTGTCGAAAGGCGATATCGATATCGCCATCAGCGACATCAAGATGCCGGATTTCACCGGTATCGAATTGGTGCGTCGCGCGCGTGCCGCCGGCATCGACACCAGTTTCATCATGATGACCGCATTCGGCTCGGTCGATACTGCAATCGATGCGATCAAGGCCGGCGCCTCCGACTACATGATCAAGCCGGTGCGCAACGAGGAAGTGCTGCACCGCTTGATGAAAGTGCGCGACATGCGCCAGCTCAGCTCCGAGAACCGGGTGCTGCGCAACCTCGTGCTCGGCTCGCGCGAGGAAATGTTCAGCTTCGCATCGCCGTCGATG
>JAEZVM010000022.1 GCA_023420795.1 Pseudomonadota bacterium | reverse complement strand
ACCACCGTGGCCGACACCTGGACGGCAGCCCTGAAGAACCATGAACAGCAAAGCGCCGGCATGGTCGCCAATGTGGGACGCGCGCTGGAAGCATTCAACGAAAGCTTCGAACAGCGATCCGGCGCTCTGGTGACTAAAGTAGGCGACACCTACGCCAGCCTGCAAAGCGAGCAAGCCGACCGCGACGCGCAGCGACAGCAGGCGTGGTCTCAGTCGCTGGAAGCCATGGCTGCGGCGCTAACGCGTGAATGGCAACAAGCAGGGGCGGACACGCTGAAGCAGCAGCAAAAGATGGCCGACATGCAGATCCGTGCCGCGCAGGAAATCGCCGCCCAATCGCAGGCCGGCGCCAGCAAGACGCTTGAGGAAACGACACGTCTGCTCGGCAGCGCGGAAGAACTGATGCGCACGCGCATTGCCGCTGAAGCGCAATGGATCGCGCAGCATCAGGAGCGGATGGCGCAACTGGCCGGCCTGTTGCGTACCGAGCTCGGTGCGCTCAGGGAAGATGAAGCCGCGCGTGGCAATGCCGCAGTGGAACGCCTGGGGCAATTGCAGGCAACGGTAACAAATCATTTGACCACGCTGGGCACCGCGCTGGAAGAACCAATCGCGCACCTCATCGAAACTGCATCCGAGGCGCCGCGCGCTGCCGCCGACGTGATCGGGCAATTGCGGCAAGAGATTTCCAACAGCGTCGCGCGCGACAATGCGCTGCTGGAGGAACGCAGCCGCATCATGCAAACCCTGAACACGCTGCTCGATGCGATCAATCATGCATCCGGTGAACAGCGCGCCGCGATCGATTCCCTGGTGGCCCGTTCGGCAGCCGCGCTCGACGCTGCGGGCAGTGCGTTTGCCGACAATGTGGCCAACGAGTCCGCGAAGCTGGCCGACGTTGCCGCCCATGTGACCAGCAGCGCAGTCGATGTGGCAAGCCTGAGCGACGCCTTCGGATTTGCGGTGCAGGCCTTCAATGACGCTAACGACAAGCTGATCGCCGGCCTGCAGCGCATTGAAGGCGCGCTGGACAAGTCGATGTCGAAAAGCGACGAACAGCTCGCGTACTACGTGGCCCAGGCACGTGAAATCATTGATCTGAGCATGACCTCGCAAAAAGTCGTCCTTGACGAGCTGCGCCGGTTGCCGGCCAGGCAAGCCGCATTGACGGAAGAGAGCAGGTAATGGAAGACAACGACGCCGTGGTGGAACAGCAGGCGCCGGTCTGGGCGGTATTCGGAGACTTGATGTCGAGCTTGCTGGGCGCCTTTGTGCTGATCCTGGTGGGCGTGGTGGTGGTCCAGATGGAATTGACATCGCGCCTTCAGGATGAAATGCAAAAGCGCCGGATCGAGGAACAGCGCCGGATGAGCCTGGAAAAGGCGCTGGCGGTGCCGCTAGCCTCGGGGCGGATCACCTTGAACAATGGACGCATCGGCATCAGCGGCCAGGTGCTGTTCGCGCTTAACTCCGATCAGCTACAGCCAGAAGGCCGGCAGTTGCTGCACAGTCTGGTCACGCCGCTGAAGGCCTACCTGACCGCGCGCGACGAGCTGCTGATGGTGAGCGGATTCACCGATGACAAGCCAGTCCGTGGCGGTCCCTTCGCTGACAACTGGGAATTGTCGGCGCAGCGCGCGTTGACGGTCACCCGCACCTTGGTGGAGGAGGGGATGCCATCTTCCATGGTGTTTGCTGCCGCCTTTGGTTCCGAGCAGCCGGTCAGGCCCAACACCGACGACGCCGCGCGGGCGCAAAACCGGCGGGTGGAAATGGCGCCCGTGCCGAAAACACCGAATACCGCGCATGCCGCTTCATGAGCGCGCCGGATCAAGTAGAAAGCGGGGATGCGGAGGCAACCATCGACGCCAGCGCGCTGATTGCGTCGCTGCGGGCTGCCGGCGCACACCGGTTCGATCCCGTGCGCCTGCATTATCTTGAAGTGCTGGCCGCTCGTGCTGGTACGCATCAGGGTAAGGTCAGGCAGATGCTCGACGAGAAGCTGATGCGAGCACTGACGGTATTCCAGGAACGCTTCGAGCAGGAGCGCCGCGATGCTTCGGAAGCCATTGCATGCTGCGTGCCGCATCGTCCGCAGGCGACCGATGCGTTGCAGCGGCTTCATGCAGGCGGTGACTTCAAGGAAGTGCACCGATTGATTGCCGACCTCAGGGCTGGCGAACAAAGCGCATCGTTGGGCGCGCTGGTGCGCCAGCTTGAACAGCGTGGTCAGGAACATGCGGGCGTGCAGGGGGAAGGAAATGCTCAAGCGCGCCCCGAACTGAAAACGCTAAAGGATTTCAGAAGCACCTGGTCGAAGCTGAGCATTGACAAGCAGCTGGCGCAGGCGCTTGAGCAGGCTCCCGCGAATGCCGGACCGATCAATTCCCACATGCTGGTGCTGCGCTCGCTGGCATTGATGCGCGACATCGCGCCCGATTATCTCAACCGCTTCATGTCTTACGCGGATACCCTGCTCAGCCTCGACCCCGGCGAGAAGGAGCCGCCGGGCAAGACAACCAAGCGCCCGGTAGCCAAGAGAGCGAAGAAATAGGCAGGCGTTGTGTACTTCGGTTCACGCTCAGTTATCTGATCCATTCAATTTCATTCCGTGAAGCGTGCATTGCCTCCGCGCGCGGCATACGGAAGCGGTGATTGATCTCGTTCAAGAGTTGCGCCATGCCTCGCCGGATAATGAAAGCGCTGCAGTCCGGCGGTGCGCTTCAATGATGTTCATCACCTTTCAGCAGGTCCTTACGGGAAGAAGGAGGCTGCATGCGGTATTTCATTACAGGGAAAATCGGTCTCGGCGGGAGTGGGTCGCGCAACATTCCCCCCATCGATTTGATGACTGAACTCTCTCCAGTGCATTCGCGCTCGCAGAGCATCTTTCGCGGACTACATTGCTGATCATGGAGCGTGAACCTCTGTCCGTCGTCGATACGGCATGGTTGCGCATGGACCGGCCGACCAATCTGATGATGATCTGCGGAATGATGACGTTTGCCGACAGGCTGGAACTGCAGCAGGTCAGGGAAACGATCCGCACGCGCATGCTGTGCTTTCATCGCTTCCGCCAACGGATTGTGGAGAGCGAGGGCAATGCCTATTGGGAAGCGGATCCGAATTTTGATCTCGGCTGGCATGTGCGGCATATCGCCTTGCCCTATAGCGCCGACGGCACGGGGCTGGAAGAAGTGGTGAGCGACCTGGTCAGCACGCCGCTCGATTCCACCAAGCCGATGTGGCAGTTCCACCTGATCGACGATCAAGCGGGCGGCAGCGCAATCGTGCTGCGCATACATCATTGTTATGGCGATGGCTTCGCGCTCATGCATGTGCTTTCCTCGATGACCGATGCCGATCCGGATCGACCGCAGCCTCCGGCGGAGGATGTCGGTGTGCATGATGACCGGCGCAGCGCCTGGGAACGCATGCTCGGGCCGGTCACGGAGGCGGCGGGAGATGCGGTGCGCTCGCTCCTGGGCGTGATCGAAACTGGACGTGATCTGCTGGTGCAGCCGTCGCGCGCGATCGAATGTGGAAAGACCGGCATCGAGCTTGCGTACGAGGCGGCATTCATTGCCGGCATGACGCCGGATTCCCATACTCGCTTCAAGGGGCCGCTGGGCGTGATGAAGCGTGCCGCATGGTCACAACCCCTGTCGCTGTTCGAAGTGAAGGCGCTTTCCGAGGCGCTTGGATGTTCGGTCAACGATGTTCTGATCTCGTGCGTGTCGGGGGCGCTGCGCGGTTATCTGCAGGAGCAGGGCGATCCGGTGGACGATGTGGAGATACGTGCACTGGTGCCGGTGAACCTGCGACCTCCCGGACCGATGACCGATCTCGGCAATCATTTCGGATTGGTCTTCCTGAGCTTACCGATCGGCGTGAAGCATCCGCTGGAAAGGCTCTACGAAGTGAAGAGGCGCATGGATGCGCTGAAGCATTCGCAGCAGCCGCTGGTTGCTCTCGGCATTCTTTCCGGCATGGGCCTCATGCCGCTGATGATCAAGGAAAAGATACTGGAGACTCTTGCTTCCAATGCGAGTGCGGTCATTACCAATGTGCGTGGCGCATCCGGGCCGCGATACTTTGCTGGAAAGCGCATAGTGCGTCAGATTTTCTGGGTGCCGCAATCCGGTGGCATCGGCATGGGCATCAGCATTCTCAGCTATGACGGCAAGATCGATTTCGGTGTTGTGACGGACGTGAGGCGGGTGCCCGATCCCGAGCTTATCGTCCGGCGCTTCGGAGTCGAGTTCGAATCCTTGCTGCTGGGTTCGCTATTGATGCCATGGCCAGGCGAGACGGTGCCGGACGCGGGCGAAGATTGGGGCGAGCCGTGGCCGAACCGTATGACAACCCCAAACAGCCTGACCGCAGGCATTTCACCAACCTGAATCCAAGCGAAGGAGGGACGATCAACATGGCAAAAAAGATGAAGGCAGCGAAAGACGCAAACGATATGCAGATGGTCGATGCGGTACGCAATTCGGCTCACCAGATCTGGCAAGCCGGCCTCGGTGCACTGGCAAAGGCACAGCAGGATGGCAGCGATACATTTGCGAAGCTGGCAAAGGAGGGGGCAAGCGTGCAGCAGCGCACGCAGCATCTGGCGGAAGAAAAGTTGTTCGGTGTCTCGCAGACGGTGGCTCGGCTGGCCGACAATCTCGGCAGGCAGGCCACCGGTTCCTGGGAGAGGCTCGGAAGCGCTTTTGAAGAAAGACTGTCGCGTTCACTACACAGTCTCGGCATACCGACGCAGAACGATATTCATGCACTTACCATGCAGATTGCAGAACTCAACAAGTCGGTGGATGCCTTGCTGGGGAGAGATCTGACCACATCAAATGCATCCGGCAAGGCGTCACAAAAGAAAGCGGTTGCCAAGGCCACCAGAAAACCCGTTGCAGAAGCCGCTCCACGCTCCTCGTCAATGGCACGCGGCACGAGAGCATCAAGAAAAATGACAGGAACAACTGCCGGTCAAGTGTGATCGGTGCCCGGTTTCGGGCCTTCGTCTCCTGCTCATTGCTTGCTCTGGAAAGTCTCGCAGCGAGGAATCTACTGCATTCGATGGTTGCGACGGATTCCTCGCCTGCTCGGAATTGCCGAACATATCGTGTTCACTACGTAGCATAGTGATAACAGTGTGGGGTTTTCGAGACACCCGAATGGAATGAGGCGGGGTTTTTCGTACATTCCGCAGCACTTTTGAAGTTTGCGTCGCCGGCGCTCGCCGAGGTTTTGGACGCATTCCCACATCTCCTTCCTATAATTTCCGTACGGAAATCAGTCACTTCCAGTGCGTGTAGGATATATACCTACGTGTAGAGCAGAATTTTTATCTACCTAAATACCGACGAGAGCCTATTCCCGCTAGGAAACTTCGTCCGCACAATGACACACCAAACGTCAAAGTACAGGGAGACGAGAGTGAAAACGAACGACATGCTGGCCGAGATTCGCGATGCCAATCTGAGCTATCTGATGCTGGCGCAGCAAATGATTCGTTCCGATAAGGCGACCGCCATCTTTCGTCTTGGTATCAGCAACGAGATTGCTGACCTGATCGAGGGTCTGAGCAATGCGCAGATCATGCGGCTGGCTGGCAGCAACATGATGCTGGCTCGTTTCCGCTTCGACGACGGCGCCATCCTCGGCATGCTCACTAATTACAGCAAGGACCGCGAACTGGCGCAGTCGCACGCCGCGATTCTGATGTCGTCGCAGCCGGTCGAAAAAATCTCTTGAGATTTGATTAGTTATTTTTTAGCCATTAAGAATTCCAACGAGGTCAAGAAATGACTAGGAAGAGCGTAGTTACCGAAGTTCAGGAAATCCAGCTCGCGATCGAGCTTATCCAGCTTGGCGCGCGGCTGCAGTTGCTGGAATCGGAGATCACGCTGTCCCGCGAGCGCCTGCTGAAGCTGTACAAGGAACTCAAGGGCGTTTCGCCGCCGAAGGGCATGCTGCCGTTTTCCACCGACTGGTTCATTACCTGGCTGCCGAACATCCATTCCTCGCTGTTCATCAATATTCATCGGTATCTGGTCGAGCATGCAGGCATCACCGGCATCGCGGCCGTGATGAAAGCCTACAAGCTCTATCTGGAACAGGTAGAGCCCGATGCGAACGGCGAACCTGTGCTGTCGCTGACGCGTGCATGGACGCTGGTGCGCTTCTTCGAGAGCAAGATGCTCTCGACCGCCTGCTGCAGCAAGTGCGGCGGCGAGTTCGTGGTGCACAAGCTGGATCTGCACAACCACTACACCTGCGGCTTGTGCCATATGCCTTCGCGCGCAGGGAAAACCAAGAAGGCCAAGGAAGAGAGCGCTTCGGCGGCAACAGCGCTGCTGGCATAAGCGCACCACGGCCGCCTTTATACGAGCTTCCATGAACAAAGAGCGACCGGGTGCCGCTCCGTCAGGTGCCCCCTTGGGCACTTCGTTGCGCATTCCGCCTGTCGCCTCATTACGCAGTGCGGCGCTGTGGCGCGCTCCCGCCGTGCAGGCTGCATTGATTCAATCCGGCTGTTTTCTGATCGTGCTCGGTATCGCCCATGGCGCATCCCTGCTGGGCGGCGCGCAGATAACGGTCGCGATGGCTGCAATATTGCAAGGAACGCTCGCGGCAGGCGTTTCCCGCATGCGCGGTATGGCCTTCTGGTGGTTGCTCATCCAGTTGCTCTTTCCGATCGCGCTCGTCGCCGCGCTTGCGCTGCAACTTCCTCCTGTGATTTTTCTCGTCGCGTTCGTTGCCTTGCTCGGCTGGTACTGGAGCACGTACCGCACACAGGTGCCGTTCTATCCATCCGGCCGCAGCGCATGGCAGGCGGTCGAGGATCTGCTGCCGAAGGACCGTCAGGTCCGGTTCATCGATATTGGCAGCGGACTGGGTGGACTGGTGCTGTATCTATCGCAAAGAAATCGAAGAGGCGCGTTTACCGGCATCGAGATTGCGCCCTTGCCCTGGTTCGCGAGCCGGTTGCGTGCGTGGTTCTCGCGCAGCAGCGCGCACTTTGTCAGGGGAGATTATGGACGGGTCGATTTTGCCGATTACGACGTGGTCTTCGCATATCTGTCGCCAGCCGCGATGCCGGCGCTATGGCGCAAGGCAGAGGCTGAAATGCGGCCCGGTTCGCTGCTGTTGAGTTATGAGTTTGATATTGCTGGCGCTGAGCCGGATCTGATCAGGATGCCTGGCGGCGACGGCGGTCCGCTCTTGTATGGCTGGTATATGCAGGCGCAGAGCGAAATCGAAGAGACGGCCGCAGCCTGAAACGCTCAAGCCTTAAGTTTTGGCCGCCGGGGTCGTAACCGAATTGAAAACCGTTTTTAGGGTGTCTGTTCGGGTGTTTGCAAGAACAAGCCGGTTGGTATCCTGACAGTATGTTGGCAAAATCCTGGCCGCAGATTCGGCCTACTTGAAAAACCGGAGCTTTACCCTTGTTAGTCATTCTCGGATATTTGATTGTAGTAGGGTCCGTATTCGGCGGCTTCGCGCTCGCGGGCGGACATCTTGCGGCACTCTTTCAGCCCGTCGAGCTGCTGATGATCGGCGGCGCGGCTGCTGGCGCATTCTTCGTCGGGAATAACGGCAAGGCGATCAAGGCGACGCTCAAGGCGCTGCCCACCCTGTTCAAGGGCTCCAAGTACACGAAGGCGCTGTACATGGAGCTGATGACGCTGCTCTTTGAAATTCTCAGCAAGGTGCGGAAGGAAGGCCTGATGTCGATCGAGGGCGATATCGAAGAGCCGGCAGAAAGCCCGATCTTCAGCAAGTATCCGGGCGTTCTGGCAGATCATCATGTGACCGAATTCCTGACCGACTATCTGCGGTTGATGGTGTCGGGGAACATGGATGCGTTCCAGATCGAAAACCTGATGGATAACGAAATCGACACCCATCACGCCGAGGGCGAGATCCCGGTGCATACCATCGCAAAGATGGGCGACGCGATGCCGGCATTCGGTATCGTGGCCGCCGTGATGGGGGTAGTGCATACCATGGAGTCGGTTGGTTTGCCGCCGGCGGAGCTGGGTATCCTGATTGCGCACGCGCTGGTCGGTACCTTCCTCGGCATCTTGCTGGCATACGGCTTTGTCGGCCCGCTGTCCACACTGCTGGAGCAGAAGCTGCACGAATCTTCAAAGATGCTCCAGTGCGTCAAGGTGACCCTGCTGGCGAGCCTGAATGGCTACGCGCCGGCGCTTGCGGTGGAATTCGGCCGCAAGGTTCTGTTCTCCACCGAGCGTCCGTCGTTTATCGAGCTGGAAGAGCACATCAAGGCATCCAAATCGAAATAAGCAAGGTTTGCTGAGCAACTCTCTACACGGAATCTGACATGGCGGACGAAGGGCTACGGCCTATCATCGTTAAGAAGGTGAAAAAGAACGGCGGCGGCCACCATGGCGGAGCCTGGAAGATCGCCTACGCCGACTTCGTCACGGCGATGATGGCTTTCTTCCTGCTGATGTGGCTGCTCGGTTCCACCGCCAAGGGTGACCTGCAGGGGATTGCGGAATACTTCAAGACGCCCCTCAAGGTGGCAATGGCCGGCGGTTCGGGGAGCGGCGATGCATCGAGCATCATCCAGGGCGGTGGCCGTGACTTGACTCGCAAGGAAGGTCAGGTAACCAAGAGCGACTTCGACCCCGGGCCGAGGCGGGTTTATGCTCCCACTGCCGCTGCCATGGAAGCGGAACTGGCGCGCGCTGAGATGATGCGCCTGAAGGCGCTCAAGCAGCGCATCGAAGATGCAATCGAGGCGAGGCCGGCGCTGAAGCTGTTCAAGAAACAACTGCTGCTCGACATTACGACGGAGGGCTTGCGCATCCAGATCGTCGATGAGCAGAACCGGCCGATGTTCGATCTGGCCAGGGCGGACCTGCAGCCCTATACGAAGGAAATCCTGTACGAGATCGGGAAGGCGCTCAACGATATGCCGAACCGGATCAGCCTTTCCGGGCATACCGACGCAAAGCCTTATGCCAGCGGCGAAAAGGGTTACAGCAACTGGGAACTGTCGGCGGACCGGGCCAACGCATCGCGGCGCGCCTTGATTGCAGGCGGCATGGATGAGACAAAGGTGTTGCGTGTGGTTGGCCTATCATCGGCGGTACTGTTCGACAAAGAAGATCCTTTCAACCCGATCAACCGGCGCATCAGCATCATCGTGATGAACAAGAAGGCGGAAGAATCCGCTTCCAGGGACGGCGGGACGGTGGAAGTGATGAACGGAGCCCAAGTCACGCAGGAACTGGCGCCGGGAGCGGGGCAATGAAGGAACATCGCGTGGTGCCGGAATGACGAGCGAAGCGGGGCAGGATATCCTCATGACAAGAGAAAAAGTGTTGGGTTCCCAGGTAAAGCACCTGTTATCCAACTTGTCCGGCCATGGGACGCAGCATCTGACGGAGGTCGAGACCGATCTCGCACAGACCAGCATCCTGCTTGGCGAAGCCATCGAAAAGCTCGGTGCCAGTTTCATGGCGATTCATGAAGCCGTCAGCGCCCAGCAACAAACGATCGATCTTCTGCTTTCCGGCGCCACGCTGACGCCCGATATGGCGGAAAAGCTGAAGGCGAGGCAGGGCGAGATCAGCCAGCATGTGAACGCGGCGGTCACGGGGCTGCAGTTCCAGGATATGACGAATCAGCTGATCGGCCGCACCGTCAAACGCGTTACCGGCTTACGGGAGGTTCTTGACGGCGTGGGTTCAGGCAGTTCAGGTATATCGGAAAGCAACGCGGAAGAAATTGTCGAGAGCCTCAGCAGCATCAACAAGGTTCTTGAAGAGCAGAGCGCGAAACTCGAAAGCGCGCTATGGAAGGCGGTATGCCAGACGCATATGGAAAGCGGCGACATCGAGCTGTTCTAAGGCGCTTCGAATAACGGGAAATGCGGCTTGATGCTGCAAGAACGAGACTAGCAGGAGTAAGGGAAATGGCAAAAACGATATTGGCAGTAGATGACTCGGGCTCGCTGCGTCAGATGGTGGTGTTCAGCCTGCGGGCTGCCGGCTATCAGGTCACCGAGGCAGTGGACGGTCAGGATGGCCTCGAAAAGGCCAGGACGCAGGTGTTCGACCTGGTGCTGACCGATCAGAACATGCCGCGCATGGACGGCCTCGCACTGATCCGCTCTCTGCGCGGCCTGCCGACTTACCAGAAGGTGCCGATCCTGATGCTGACCACGGAGTCGAGCGACGAGATGAAGGCGAAGGGACGTGCGGCTGGTGCCAATGGCTGGCTGGTAAAACCGTTCGACCCGCAGCGGCTGACCGAGGTGGTGAAGAAAGTCATCGGCTGATGCAGGCCGGTGCAACAAGAATCATGCAAAGCATAGATGACGGAGTCCGATAATGACCATTGACATGAGCCAGTTCTTCCAGGTGTTCTTTGACGAGACCGAAGAACTTCTCGCTGAGATGGAAAAGCTGCTCCTGGCGATCGACGTGTCGTCTCCGGACGAGGAAGACCTGAACGCGATCTTCCGCGCCGCGCACTCGATCAAGGGCGGGGCGGGCACGTTCGGCCTGACCGACCTGATTGAAGTCACCCACGTGCTGGAGTCTTTGCTCGACAAAATCCGCAAGGGCGAGATGTCGCTGTCATCGGAGCATGTCGACGCCTTCCTGAACGCGAAGGATGTGCTGAAGATGCAGCTCGACGGGCATCGGCTGCATACACCGGTGGATCAGGACGCTGTCGCCAATGCACGCATGAGGCTGCAGGCGCTTTCGCAGGGCGATGTGCCGAAAGCGATGCCTACGGCGTCGCTGGAGATGCAGCCGCAGGCCGCAGTGGCTGAGGACGGCTCCGGCCGCCGGTTCCGTATCGAGCTGCCGCAGGTTGCGGCGAGGGATGTGGATGCACTGATGGCGGAGCTGGGGTTGCTCGGCAAGATCGGCAAAGAGGCGCTGGCAGACGGCCGGACGGTATTCAGGCTTGACGGTGATACCAGCGCCGACGACATCATCGCGATCTGCTCGTTCATCCTCGATCCGAACGACCTGAAGATTTCAGAGGAAGCCGTGCCGAAGGCAATGAGCGCAGAGGAACTGAAGGCGGCGCAGGAAGAGGCGCAGGGTTACGGCTTCTTCGAGCCATTCGAGCCGCCGGCAGCCAAGATCGCCGCGGAGAAGGCGGCGCAGGAAGAAAAGCAGGGCTACGGTTTCTTCGAACCGTTCGAGACGCCAGCCATGAGGGAAGCAAAGGAGGCTGCGGCCAATGCAGCGAATGCCGCATCCACACAAGCTGCGGCAGCGCACGATGGTAGTGCCGCAGCTGACAAGAAGGCGCCTGTCAAGCGCGAGGTCGACAAGGCGCATGCCGCAGCGCATAACGCCGAATCCACGTCGATCCGCGTCGGCGTTGAGAAGGTCGATCAGCTGATCAACCTGGTCGGCGAGCTTGTGATCACGCAGGCGATGATCGAGCAGCGCACCGGCTCGCTCGATCCGATTTTGCATGAGCGGCTGCTCAGCAGCGTCAGCCAGCTCACGCGCAACACGCGCGACCTGCAGGAAGCCGTGATGTCGATCCGCATGATGCCGATGGACTATGTGTTCTCCCGCTTCCCGCGCATGGTGCGCGATCTGGCGGGCAAGCTAGGCAAGCACATCGAATTCGTCACGCACGGCGCAGCGACCGAGCTAGACAAGGGTTTGATCGAGCGTATCGTCGATCCGCTCACCCACCTGGTCCGCAACAGCATCGACCATGGCATCGAAATGCCGGAAGCGCGCAAGGCTGCGGGCAAGAACGAGACAGGACGGCTTTCGCTGTCAGCCGCGCATCAGGGTGGGAACATCATCATTGAAGTGACGGATGACGGTGCCGGGCTCAACCGCGAAAAAATTCTCGCGAAGGCGAAGTCGCAAGGGCTGGCCGTGACGGATACGATGGCGGACGCCGATGTCTGGCAACTGATTTTTGCCCCCGGATTCTCGACTGCGGAAATCGTCACCGACGTATCCGGCCGCGGCGTTGGCATGGATGTGGTCAAGCGCAACATCACCGCGATGGGCGGCGTGGTCGAGATC
>JAEZVM010000018.1 GCA_023420795.1 Pseudomonadota bacterium | reverse complement strand
AGTTCGAGACGCAGGGCAATCCGGCGATCGACGTGTCAGGCACGCTCTGGGGCGGCAATCTCACGATGCTGACCCACCTGATCGGCACGCCTTATCTTCCGCAAGTGGATGGCGGCATATTGTTCGTTGAAGACGTCAACGAGCATCCGTATCGCATCGAGCGGATGCTGCTCCAGATGTTCCATGCCGACCTCCTCAATCAGAAGGCTATCGTGCTCGGCGATTTCTCCAGCTACAGCCTGACCGAGTACGACAACGGCTACGATTTCGACGCTATGCTCGACTACCTGCGGCAGACGCTGGGTGTACCAGTATTGATCGGACTACCGTTCGGACATACGCGAGACAAGGTCACGCTTGCCGTAGGTGCTCAGGCCCGGCTGTGCTCGGATGGGGCGACATGCACCCTGGAGATGAGCGGCTATCCAAATCTCTCAGGTCTTGGATAGCGGCGCGACGAGAAATTTCGCGCGCAAGGCCAGACTGTCTCCGTGTCCAAGATATGCGAGCCCCGGTTGCTCCGGCATGTGGAATGCATTGATCGGATGCGTGATCGGTTCAAGGCAAAAGAATTCCAGCCCCGGCGGGCGATACAGCAAGGTATAGCCGTTACAGTCGGGCATGACCATCGTGAGAGAAAGGCCGCGATCCGGGTATTCGATGAGCGCCCTTCCGTTCCATCCCGTGAAGCAGTTGTCGATCAGCGGGCCGTCCAGTGAAGAGGGCGTGTTGTAGTTCCAGGTGGACGGGAAGTTCGTCGTCAGCTCGGTCGGTATCGGATCGACGCCGGACAGCCAGACACCCTCGGCCTTGAACTGCAGGCGCGTCTGCGCATTGCGCACGAAGTAGGGATGCAGGCCGAGGCCGTACGGCAGCGATTTCTGACCCATGTGCGTGACGGTGAGGTCGATCTGCAGCCCGTCCGGCAGCAGCAGGAAAGTCTGCGTGCTGTGATAGTGGTATGGGTTGCCGTCAAAGCGGCGCGATTCAAGCGACAGCTTGATGCGGTCTGTGCCATGATCGGCCACCTTCCAAATCTGCAGCCAGCCGTCGCCGTGAATCGGATAATGTTCCTCTGTGCGGTTTGCATGGATCTGGTGGAACACGCCCTCATGCTCGAAGCCGCCGTGCGTGATCCGGTTCGACCAGGGAACCAAGGGAAAGCAGGCCAGCGTGTAGCGGTCGCCCGATGCGCCGTCCCATGGACGGAAAAGCGGCATCGTTCCATCGCCGTTTTTCCAGTCCCAGCGCGTGACTGCGCCACCCATCTCGGGCGAGACTTCCAGGTGCTGGGTATCCGACTCAAGCGTAATGATTTTGTTTGTCATGGCGTTCGGGTCATCCACGGAAAAGGTTGGCCGGCACTCCGGCAATATCCAACTCCAGCGAAAACAGGCCGCCAGCCAGAGGTTCGCGTTCCAGCTGTCCTTCCGACAGGCCGGTTGCAGCGGTGGTGATGTAGAGCGTGCTCAGATCCGGTCCGCCGAATGCGCAGCTGGTGACCTGACTGCATGGCAGGCGTATCGTGTGCAGTACTTTGCCCTGCGCATCATGCCGGGTCACGCAGCTCGCGCCCCAGTGCGCGATCCACAGCCCGCCTTCTGCGTCAGTACACATACCGTCCGGAGAGCCTTCCTCTTCGGTGAACTGCAGGAACAGGCGCTTGTTGTCCGCCTCTCCTGAGTCCGGATCGAAGTCGAACGCATATACGCGGCCATTGACGCTGTCGTTGTGGTACATGGTCCGGTAGTCGGACGACCATGCGGGACCGTTGGTCACGACGTAGCCGCTATCGATTTTGCTGAATTGCAGCTCGGGCGAAAGCCGGTACAGCGAGCCGGTCGGCTGCTTGCCTTCGAAATCCATCGTGCCGGCCCAGAAGCGGCCCTGCTGGTCGCACTTGCCGTCATTGAAGCGGTTGCCCGGGATGTCGGCTTCGACCTGCACCAGCGGCTTCAGCTCGCCTCTGGTCGGATCGAAAGCGGCAAAGCCGTGGCGCTGCGTAATGATCAGTCCGTTCGCATCCGCGCGTTCTGCCACCGCGGAGACTTCCTGTTCGAGCTGCCAGCTATGCTGACCTTGCCCGGGCGAATAACGGTGCAGGCGATGATTCAGGATATCGACCCAGTACAGTGCCTGCTCCTTCACCGACCAGAGCGCGCCTTCGCCGAGCGCAGCATGTGCATTCCATATGCATTCCGGAGTGTCCATGCGCATAGCCTCCGTCAGTGCGATTCGCGCGGCACCGGTGCACCGCTTTTGCCAACGAGGAAATCGAGATCGGCGCCGAGATGCGCCTGCTGCACGTGATCGACATACAGCTTTGCATAACCGCGGATCGGCATGTCGGGCGCTGCCCAGCTGGCACGGCGATTTTGAAGCTCCTCGTTGCTGACTTCCAGATGCAGGCTGCGCTCACCGACGTCGAGCACGATCATGTCGCCGCTCTTGACCAGCGCAAGCGGGCCGCCGATGGCGGCTTCCGGCGACGTGTGCAGCACCACCGTGCCGTAGGCGGTGCCGCTCATGCGCGCATCCGAAATGCGCACCATGTCGGTAATCCCCTTTTGCAGAATCTTGCGCGGCAGCGGCATGTTGCCCACTTCCGCCATGCCGGGATAGCCGCAGGGGCCGCAGTTTTTCAGCACCATCACGCAGTTTTCATCGATGTCGAGTGCGGGATCGTCGACGCGGTTGCGGAAGTCCTCGATCGATTCGAACACGACTGCACGGCCGCGGTGCTTGAGCAGATGAGGCGATGCCGCGGACGGCTTGATCACCGCGCCGTCGGGCGCGAGGTTACCCTTGAGGATGGCGATGCCGGCTTTTTCCTTGAACGGCTGGTCGAGCGGTTTGATGACCTCGCGGTTGTAGCAGGGCGCGTCCTCGATGTTCTGCGCAAGCGTGCGACCGTTGACCGTGAGCGCGTCGCCATGCAGCAGATGCCGGATTTCACGCATCACCGCCGGCACGCCGCCAGCGTAGTAGAAATCCTCCATCAGGTAATGACCCGACGGTTGCAGGTTGACCAGGCAGGGCAGTTCGCTGCCGATGCGGTCCCAGTCCTCCAGCTTGAGGTCGATACCGACGCGGCCTGCGATCGCGAGCAGGTGCACGACCGCGTTGGTGGAGCCGCCAATCGCGGCATTGACGCGGATCGCATTCTCGAACGCCTCTCGGGTGAGGATCTTGTCCATGCCGAGGTCTTCCTCCACCATCTGCACGATGCGTCGGCCGGAGAGCTGTGCGAGGCGGTTGCGGCGTGTATCCGGCGCGGGAATCGCCGCGTTGCCGGGCAGGGACATGCCGAGCGCTTCCACCATGCTCGCCATCGTCGAAGCGGTTCCCATCGTCATGCAATGGCCCGCGGAGCGGTTCATGCAAGCTTCGGCATCTGAGAATTCCTGCTGCGTCATCACGCCCGCGCGTACCATCTCCGACATCATCCACACGCCGGTGCCAGAGCCGATGTCCTTACCGCGGAATTTGCCGTTCAGCATGGGGCCGCCGGAAATGCCGATTGTCGGCAGTCCGCAACTTGCCGCGCCCATCAGCAGTGCGGGCGTGGTCTTGTCGCAGCCCATCAGCAGCACGACGCCATCGATCGGATTACCGCGTATCGATTCCTCCACATCCATGCTGGCGAGATTGCGGAACAGCATCGCGGTCGGGCGCAGCTGCGTTTCGCCGAGTGACATCACCGGGAACTCCAGCGGGACTCCTCCTGCCTCAAGTACACCACGTTTGACAAATTCCGCCAGTTCACGGAAATGGCTGTTGCAAGGAGTTAATTCAGACCAGGTATTGCAGATGCCAATAATGGGGCGGCCATCGAACATGTCGGAGGCGTAACCAGCTTTCTGGGTCCAGCTGCGATGCACGAATCCGTCACGGTCCTGTTTCTCGAACCATGCCTGGCTGCGACGTTTTGGAATTCTTGCGGTCATATGATTCTCGCGGATGTTTGAACGTCGAGAAGATGCGGGAAGAGGTTTCGACTTGGAATCCGTATTGATTGAGGCTTGGCGCTAAAGTTCAGGAGAATGTCATGGCAGCCATGACGGTAGCGGGAGCACTGGGGGGGCTGGCAAGCTTCGGCAGCCTGAAGGACAAATGTGTGTTCGTGACAGGCGGCGGCTCGGGCATCGGCGCAGCCATCGTCAGCGCGTTCGCCGAGCAGGGCGCGCGGGTCGCGTTCATTGATATCGCGGTTGATCACAGTCTGGCTCTGTGTGAAAGTCTGGCAGTGGCCGGGCATGCGAAACCGGTATTCCGCCAATGTGACATACGCGATATTCCGGCACTGCAAGATGTGATGCGCGCGCTGGCAGCCGATATCGGAGACTTCGATGTGCTGGTCAACAACGCCGGCAATGACCAGCGTCACACACCGGAGGAAGTCACGCTCGATTTCTGGAACGACCGCATTGCAATCAACCAGCGGCCGATGTTCTTCACCTGCCAGGCGGTGATTGAAGGCATGAAGAAAAAGGGCGGCGGCTCGATCATCAATCTGGGCTCCACCAGCTGGCATATCGCCAACGGCGGCTATCCCGTCTATACCACCACCAAGGCGGCTGTCAGCGGCCTCACGCGCGGTCTCGCGCGCGATCTCGGTCCGTACAGTATCCGCGTGAACACCGTTACTCCGGGCTGGGTGATGACTGAGCGCCAGCTCCAGTTCTGGGTCGATGAGGAGGCTGAAAAAGAGATCGACCGCAGCCAATGCCTGAAGGGCAGGGTGATGCCGTGGCATGTCGCGCGCATGGTGTTGTTTCTCGCATCGGACGATGCAGCGATGTGCACCGCGCAGGAATTTATCGTCGATGGCGGCTGGGCCTGAGGGTGGACATGGACGAACCGGTACGCATAGGCATCGACTGGGGGACCAGCAACCGCCGCGCTTATGTGCTGAACGAGCATGGCACGCTCGCCACGCAGCATGATGACGACGCGGGCATTCTTCATGTCGATGGTGATTTTCAAGGTTCGCTCAAGAGACTCTTGCAGACGCTGAAGATCGAGCGTGCCGATGTGGTGATGTCCGGCATGGTCGGCAGCCGCAACGGCTGGCGGGAAGTGCCGTATCTGTCGGTGGACGCGCCGGTATCGGAACTGGGCGATGCGCTGGTGGAGATCGATACGCGGCTTGAGAACGTGCGCTGCCGGATCGTTCCCGGCTACCGGTTCGTGGATACGCATGGATTGCCGGACGTGATGCGCGGCGAGGAAACGCAGGTGCTGGGCGCGCTGGAGCTGAGCAGCGTCGATGGCTGGTTTCTGCTGCCCGGGACGCACAGCAAATGGGTGCTGATCGAAAATGGCAGGATCACCGAACTGATGACGTTCATGACCGGAGAGCTGTTTTCGCTGATGTCGCAGCATGGCACGCTGGCGCGTGTGATGAGCGAGCAGCGATCCGTTCCGGAAGCCTTCGCCGCCGGCGTGCGTGCGTCGCGCCACGGCGGATTCACGCATACCGCATTCTGCTGCCGCGCGCTGGTGGTCACCGACCGGATGCCGGCCGAACATACATCTTCCTATCTGTCCGGTCTGCTGATCGGAACCGAACTGCATGAAATCCTGAAGAAGGCGGGTGACGACATCCGCTCGCCGGTACAGGTGATCGGAAGCCCGTCGTTGTCAGCACGATATCTCAGCGCACTGGAACTGACAGGTATCCAGGCTTGCGCATGGCAGCCGGACAAGGTCTATGTCGCGGCGCTGCGGGCGCTGTTCAACATGAAAAGGTGAATTCCATGGATCTGTTTCATCCTTCTCCCTGCCCGCTGGTGGCGATTCTGCGCGGGCTGACACCGGCCGAGGCGCCGGTCGTCGGGCGCATTCTGTTTGACGCCGGCTATCGCATGCTGGAAGTGCCGCTCAATCGGCCGGGTGCGATCGAGTGCATCCACGCGCTGCTGCGCATCGCGCCGGAGGACGCTCTGATCGGCGCTGGAACCGTGCTCACCGTCGCCGATGTCGATGCGGTAAAGGAGGCGGGCGGACGCCTGATCGTCTCGCCGCACTGCGCGCCGGATGTGATATCGCACGCTGCGGAACACGGCCTGATCGCCTTGCCGGGAGTGGCGACGCCGACTGAGGCATTCAGCGCGCTGCAGGCGGGAGCGCATGGATTGAAGCTGTTCCCAGCTGAAATGATTTCGCCGGCGGCAACAAAGGCGATGCGTTCGATCCTTCCGGTCGATACGCCGCTGTTCCCGGTCGGCAGCATCCATCCGCATAACATGGTCGCCTACTTCGCAGCAGGGGCGACCGGCTTCGGCATCGGTGGCCAGTTGTACAAACCGCGGATTGAGGAAGTCGATCTCCGGCGCTCGGCCGAGGCGTTCATGACGGCGCGACGCAATCTCCTGCGTGCGGCAGTCTGACGGTTTCTGCGTGCTGCAGAGTGATAAAATGGCGGGTTTTCGTATTCATTCCGCAAGAGGTTTTACCCAGTGCTTTCCACCGCAAACATCACGATGCAGTTCGGCCCCAAGCCGCTGTTTGAAAACATTTCCGTCAAATTCGGCGAAGGCAACCGCTACGGCCTGATCGGCGCCAACGGCTGCGGCAAATCGACCTTCATGAAGATTCTCGGCGGCGACCTGGAGCCGAGCTCCGGCACCGTGATGCTCGATCCGAATGAACGCCTCGGCAAGTTGCGCCAGGACCAGTTCGCGTACGAAGACAAGCGCGTGCTCGACGTGGTGATGATGGGCCACACCGAAATGTGGGCGGCGATGACTGAGCGCGATGCGATCTACGCCAACCCGGACGCGACCGATGACGACTACATGAAGGCCGCCGAGCTCGAGGCAAAATTCGCCGAGTACGACGGCTACACGGCAGAAGCGCGCGCCGGCGAACTGCTCTTGGGCGTGGGCGTGCCGATCGAACAGCACAACGGTCCGATGAGCAACGTTGCGCCCGGCTGGAAGTTGCGTGTGTTGCTGGCGCAGGCGCTGTTCTCGAATCCGGACATCCTGCTGCTGGACGAACCGACCAACAACCTCGACATCAACACCATCCGCTGGCTGGAGGATGTGCTCAACGCGCGCAACTCCACGATGATCATCATCTCGCACGATCGCCACTTCCTCAACCAGGTGTGCACGCACATGGCGGACATGGACTACGGCACGCTGAAGATCTATCCCGGCAACTACGACGACTACATGCTGGCATCGTCGCAGGCGCGCGCGCAGCAAATGGCCTCGAATGCGAAGGCCAAGGAGCGCGTGGCGGAGTTGCAGGAATTCGTGCGCCGCTTCTCGGCCAACAAGTCCAAGGCGCGTCAGGCCACTTCCCGCCTGAAGCAGATCGACAAGATCAAGGTCGAGGACATCAAGCCGTCTTCCCGCCAGGAGCCGTTCATCCGCTTCGAAGGCGAGAAGAAACTGCATCGCCTGGCCGTCGAGACTCAGGGCCTGACGAAATCCTATGACCGCACGATCTTCAAGAACTTCAACATCATGGTTGAAGCGGGCGAGAAGATCGCGATCATCGGCGCCAACGGCGCCGGCAAGACCACGCTGCTGCGCTGCATCGGCGGCGATCTCTGCGGCATGCAGGCCGACAGCGGCACGGCGAAATGGGCGGAAAACGCGAATGTCGGCTACATGCCGCAGGATCCGACCGAAGAATTCGCCGTGGACAAGAACCTGACCGACTGGATGGGCCAGTGGACCAAGGAAGGCGACGACGACCAGGCGGTGCGCTCCATTCTTGGCCGCTTGCTGTTCTCCGGTGACGATGTGAAGAAATCGGTGAAGGTGCTGTCCGGCGGCGAGAAGGGCCGCATGATGTACGGCAAACTGATGCTCGGTCGTCACAACGTGCTGCTGATGGACGAGCCGACCAACCACATGGACATGGAGTCCATCGAGTCGCTCAACATCGCGCTGGACAAGTACGCGGGGACGCTGATTTTCGTGTCGCACGACCGGGAATTCGTATCCTCGCTGGCGACCCGCATTCTGGAAGTCAAGGACGGTGAAATCATCGACTTCCACGGCGGCTACGAGGAATACCTCACCAGCCAGGGCATCGAGTAAGAAAAAACGCGGCGGGGAATTTTCCTCGCCGCGTTCTTTTATTTCGGTACCGGCCCAGGATGTCTCAAGTGGCGAGCAGTTGGTCCAGCCGCGAGCGCAGGCTCTGCGCCATTTCATTTCCCTTCGCCTTCAATACCGCTTCCAGATAAGGCTGGCGCAGTTCGCGGAAATCCGCGATCGAGGAGGCCTTCTCGACCTTCAGCTGCAAGGCATAGCCGCGCAGGCCGATGGCACTCTTGATGGTTTCGGTATAGAACTGGTAAAGCGCCTGAAACTGGCTGGCGTTGTTGGACGCTGCGGGGTTCCCGGCGGGCGGCTCCGAAGTGACCACGGAAGCCTGTGCTACTGGAGCAACGGCCTCGATTGGCGCGGAAGCTGGCATAGCTTTTATGAAGCCGTTATCCAGCAGCTCCGTAATATTTTCCTCGCCGATTCCCAGGCTGCCGACCTTTTGCAGAAGGTCTTCCGCGTCCTGTTTACCATCAATCATGACCAGCAGGGTCCGCAATCGCGGCGGCAACTGGTACTTGCGCGTCGAAATTTCTTCGCGACCCTTCTCGGTTTTGTCGAAAACGGTGCTTGCCATAGAGTTGTCTCCTCTTTATTGGTAATTTCATCGTATGGGTAACGATGAATACTATGATTCGCCCAGTTTATTGCTTTGTGGCACTAAACGAAGTGCTATTTATAGTGGAGCGAGCCGTATAATTATTGATTGTTATCAAATTCAGTATGCTATCTATTTGAATTCGCGTAAATATCCAAAGTGATTGATTAAAAAACAATAATGCTGCTTTTTTACAGTAGTCCGTCACCACAGTTGCAGAACGCGCTTAAAAACCTCTGTTTATACCGACAATCCGCTTGAAAATCGGGCTCCGGCCCTCAGTTCGCCGTTATCGGGCATACTCTTCTTTTGGCCGTATTCCAGCGACAGACGGTTTCCAGATCATGCAGACTCAATCCATCAAGACCATCGAATTTGAACGCCCGCAAATGGATGCGGGCACCAGTTGCACTGCCAATGCGTGGGCCCGTGTTCCGGCCGCGCCGTCCCCGGCAGAGAAAGCGGCATTGAAGGATCGCATCAAGCACCTGCTAAAGGAAAAGCAGGCGGTGCTGGTTGCGCATTATTACGTGGACGCCGATCTGCAGGATCTGGCGGAGGAAACCGGCGGCTGCGTGTCCGACTCGCTCGAAATGGCGCGCTTCGGTCGCGACCATCCAGCCAAAACGCTGGTGGTGGCCGGCGTGAAGTTCATGGGCGAGACCGCAAAAATCCTCAGCCCGGAAAAAACGATCCTGATACCCGATCTGGATGCGACCTGCTCGCTCGACCTTGGCTGCCCGGCGGATGAATTCGCTGCCTTCTGCGACGCGCATCCGGATCGCACGGTGGTGGTTTACGCCAATACCAGCGCGGCGGTGAAGGCCCGCGCTGACTGGATGGTGACCTCGTCGATCGGCCTGCAGATCGTCGAACACCTGCATGCGCAGGGCAAGAAGATTCTCTGGGCGCCGGACAAGCACCTCGGCAGCTACATCCAGAAGAAGACCGGTGCCGACATGCTGCTGTGGCAGGGCTCCTGCCTGGTGCATGACGAGTTCAAGGGCATCGAACTGGAGTTGTTAAGGAAGGAGCATCCGCAGGCCAAGGTGCTGGTGCATCCCGAGTCGCCGGAAGCGGTGGTCGCGCAGGCCGATGTGGTCGGTTCTACCTCACAGCTGATCGCGGCGGCGAAATCGCTGGATGCGACCGAATTCATCGTCGCCACCGACAACGGCATCCTGCACAAGATGCGCTTGGCCGCGCCCGGCAAGCGCTTCATCGACGCACCGACCGCCGGCAACAGCGCAACCTGCAAGAGCTGCGCGCACTGCCCGTGGATGGCGATGAACGGTCTGCAGAACCTGGCTGACGTGCTGGAATCCGGCAAGAACGAAATTCTTGTCGATCCGGAGATCGGACGCAAGGCTTGGGTCTGCATCGACCGGATGCTGGCATTCGCCGCGCAACAGAAAGCCAATGTGCGCCCGGGTAGTGACCTGGCGAAAGAACAAAAACTGTTTGCAGGAATCGGACCCGCATGAGCACACTGAAGAACCCGTTTGCGCCGTTTGACGCGGCGCTGGTCGAAGCATTTGAAGCCAACATACAGGCGGCACTGTCGGAGGACGTTGGCACAGGCGATGTGACCGGCAGGCTGGTGCGGGAGAATGAATGGGTCAAGGCGCATGTGATCGTGCGCGAGAACGCGGTACTATGCGGCGCTCCCTGGTTCGAAGCCGTGATGAAGCAGCTCGATGCGCGCATTCGCATCGAATGGCACTATGCCGAAGGCGCGATGATGCGGGCCGACAGCGAAGTGTGCGCGATCGAGGCGCCGGCGCGCGCGCTGTTGACCGGGGAGCGCACTGCCTTGAATTTCCTGCAGTTGCTGTCCGGCGTGGCGACCGCAACGCGGCAGTATGTAGATGTCGTCCAGGGCACGCGCGCATCGATCCTCGATACCCGCAAGACCCTGCCAGGCATGCGGCTCGCGCAGAAATACGCGGTGCGCGTTGGTGGCGGCAAGAACCAGCGCCTCGCGCTCTATGACGGCATCCTGATCAAGGAAAACCATATTGCGGCCGCTGGCGGCATCACTGCTGCAATGCGCGCGGCCCATGCATTGAATGCGGGCGTGCCGATCCAGATTGAAGTCGAGAATCTGGACGAACTCGAACAGGCGCTGGGCGCAGGTGCGACCTCCGTGCTGCTCGATAACTTCTCGCTGGAGATGATGCGCGAGGCGGTGAAGCTGACTAATGGACGGGCGGTGCTGGAAGCATCCGGCGGCGTGAACATGTCATCGGTACGGTCTATTGCAGAAACCGGCGTGGACCGGATTTCGATCGGCAGCCTGACGAAGGACGTGCGCGCAACCGATTATTCGCTGCGCGTCATCGGTTAAGCAGGTCGTCGCTCGCTATGAATGGAGCGACACCTGTGCGCTCCATTCATAGGCCGCCAGCTGCATCTCGTGCAGATCTTCGACGGCCAGTTGCATGGCTTGCAGCGCCGGCCCCAGCAAAGCCGCCTGTCTTTGACTGGTTTCCAGGTACTCGGCGAGCCTGAGCATTTCTCCGTAGATGCCTGAGCGGGAAAGCAATGCACTTTCGACCGCATCGGCGACCGGAATTTGCGCAAGTATTTTTTCCATCGGCGATGCGAACAGCGCATCCACCAGCGACATGATGCCGACCGTAAAAGCGGTGTCCGCCATGTCGCGATTGCCTGGTTTGATCCGGTTCGCCATCAGCTCCAGCAGCTTGCCGCGCGTGCTCGCCATTACCAGCAGCGGCGATCGGCTGCCGGCAGGCTGATTCGGTTCCGCATACAAGAGAATCTGCAACCAGCGTTGCAACTGACGTCGCCCGAGCACCATCAGCGCTTGTCCGAGCGAGGTAATGCGGTGGCCCATGCCGAGTGCAGGCGAATTCACCATGCGCAGCAAGGCCAGGCCGAGCGATGCATCCTGCTTGATCGTGCGTTCTATGTCCGTGTTTTCGGCGCCGGAATTGACCTGCCCCATCAGTTGCACCAGCACGACCTGCGACGGAGACAGCTTCTTCCCGCTCAGGATGGCGGGGCGTGCGAAATAGTAGCCCTGGAAGTAGTCGAACCCGAGTTCCAGACAGCGCTGATACTCGTCGTGAGTTTCGACTTTCTCGGCCAGCAGTTTCTTGCCGGCGGATTTGAAGCGGACACTAAGCTGCGATAGCGTGGCGGGCTGCAGGGCGGCGATGTCGAGCTTGATGATATCGACCAACGGCAGGAGCTTCTGGATATCCTCGGAATAGGCAACCACATCGTCGAGCGCGAAGGTATATCCCATCTTTTTCAGTTCCTCGACCCGCGCGAACACGGCATCTGTCGCCCTGACGGTTTCAAGGATTTCGAGAACGACCTTGTCATACGGCAGGAACTGAATCACCTCGCTCATCAGCACCGCGCTGTCGATATTGACGAAGCCGAGCGCGTCGCCGATGACGTTGGCCATGCCGAGCGCGCTGGCGTGTTCTATCACCGATGCCGTTGCGGCCAAGTCGTCGATTACGCCGGCGTTACCGGTCTCTGCACGGCGGAACAGGAGCTCGTATGCAACCAGGCCTTGTCCGCGATTTAGAATCGGCTGACGGGCAAGAAAAAAATCCCTAGTCTGAGCAGTGATGGAATCACGAGCAGTCATTAGTGTAATTCTGGGTAACCGTCTTTTGGTTACTGCACTTTAACATATATTGCTTTTTTGCAATAAATTGCCGACTGCTTTAGTAGCCTATGGGATGCAGATGAACCGGAGCACGCCGGTCGTGCTCCGGTGGAATGCGATCGTCAGCGCTTCGATGGAGACAAGACGGTAGGAAGGGCCTTTGGCAGCGTCTCCGGATAATCCTGACTGAAGTGCAGACCGCGGCTCTCGCGCCGCGACAGCGCGCTATCGACGATCATCGACGCGACATCGACCAGATTGCGCAGCTCCAGCAGGTCGCGCGTGATGCGGAAATGTGCGTAGTACTCATAGATTTCCTCGCGCAGCAG
>JAEZVM010000017.1 GCA_023420795.1 Pseudomonadota bacterium | reverse complement strand
TTCAAGGCATTCGCGCCGGCCATGCCCGGCATCTTTGCGTGGGGCATGGTGACCGGCATGGCGATGGTGAAGACGGGGCTGACGGTCTGGCAGTCGCTTGGGATGACCTTTCTCGTCTTCGCCGGATCGGCGCAGCTCGCTTCGGTGCCGCTGATCGTCGCCAATGCACCGATCTGGGTGGTATTCATCACTGCGATGGTGGTGAATCTTCGATTCGTGATTTTCGCGGCGGCGATTGGGCCGCACTTCGGGCATCTCCCGTGGTACAGGCGGGTGTGGCACGGTTACTTCAATGCGGACATCACGATGGCGCTGTTCCCGCAGCGCTTTCCTGCTGCAACGGTGATGCAGACAGAAGGTAAGGTCAACTTCTTCAAAGGCATTGGCTACACGAACTGGTGCGCGTGGCAGGCGGGCTCGGTTGCGGGCATTCTGCTGGCCGGCTGGATTCCGCAGGAGTGGGGTATCGGTTTTGCGGGCACGCTTGCATTACTGGCAATTACGATTCCCCTTATCGTCAATTCCGCTGCGCTGGTGGGTGTAGTGGTGGCGGGATCTGTTGCCGTTGCTGCGGCCGCATTGCCGTATCGGCTGGGCCTGTTGCTCGCAGTGTTTGTCGGCATGATCGCAGCGATGATGGTTGATGTTTATCTGGACAAGAAGGGCCGCAAATGAGCGCAGGCGATATTTGGCTGACGATTGTTTTATTGACTGTTGCAACCATCCTGACGCGGAGCTCCTTCTTCTTTTTGGGGCATGCGGTCAAGCTGCCGGAAAAGGTGCAGCATGCGCTGCGCTACGCACCGGCTGCTGCACTGGCGGCGATCGTTATTCCCGATCTGGTCTTGGCCGATGGCGCGATGCATCTGACGTGGATGAATCCGAAGCTGGTTGCGGGACTCGGCGCCGCGCTGTTTTTCGTGATGACGCGCCACCTTCTTGCAACGATTATTGCGGGAATGACACTGTACAGTTTGCTGCGCGTCATGTTGTGAAAACCGTTCTTTCGCGGGGTGTGCTGCGGTAAAATAGCGGTTTTTCCATTCTTTCAATTCTTGTCTGGCAGCCATGCAATTCAACCGATTGAGCGACCTCATCGCACGCAACCAACTCCAGGGCAAACGCGTCTTCATCCGCGCCGATCTCAACGTTCCGCAAGACGATGCCGGCAACATCACCGAAGACACGCGCATCCGCGCATCGGTGCCGGCGATCCAGCAGGCGCTGCAGGCCGGTGCCGCAGTCATGGTGACGTCGCACCTTGGCCGTCCGACCGAAGGCGAGTTCAAGCAGGAAGATTCGCTCGCGCCGATCGCAAAGCGTCTGTCCGAGTTGCTCGGCAAGCCGGTCGAGTTGAAGCAGAACTGGGTGGATGGCGTCGATGTCGCGCCTGGCCAGGTCGTGTTGCTGGAAAACTGCCGCGTCAACAAGGGCGAGAAAAAGAACAGCGACGAACTCGCGCAAAAGATGGCGAAGCTGTGCGATGTGTATGTCAACGATGCCTTCGGCACCGCCCACCGCGCAGAAGCGACCACGCACGGCATTGCGAAGTTCGCGCCGGTCGCGTGTGCAGGCCCGCTGCTGGCAGCGGAACTCGATGCACTCGGCAAGGCGCTCGGCCAGCCGGCCCGTCCGCTGGCGGCGATCGTCGCGGGGTCGAAAGTCTCGACCAAACTGACTATCCTGAAATCTCTAGCCGACAAGGTCGATAACCTGATCGTCGGCGGTGGCATCGCCAATACCTTCATGTTGGCGGCCGGCCTGAAGATCGGCAAATCGCTGGCCGAACCCGATCTGCTCAACGAGGCGAAAGCGATCATCGACATGATGGCCAAGCGCGGCGCATCGGTGCCGATTCCGGTCGATGTGGTATGCGCGAAGGAGTTTTCTGCGACTGCCGCGGCGACCATCAAGGATGTGAAGGATGTGGCGGACGACGACATGATCCTCGACATCGGTCCGAAGACTGCCGCGCAGCTCGCGCAGCAGATCGCGCAGGCCGGCACCATCGTCTGGAACGGCCCGGTCGGTGTGTTCGAATTCGACCAGTTCGGCGAAGGCACGAAGACGCTGGCAATGGCGATTGCCGAGTCCAAGGGATTCTCGATTGCCGGCGGCGGCGATACGCTGGCTGCGATCGCGAAGTACAACATTGCCGACAAGGTCGGTTATATCTCGACCGGTGGTGGCGCCTTCCTCGAATTCCTGGAAGGAAAAACGCTGCCGGCAGTCGATATCCTGCTGCAGCGCGCAGCAAAGTAAATCGCGGCGACGCGCAATGTCGCGTCGCGCCACCGTCCGCCGCTCATCAAGGGTTTTCAAATGATCAGAGCCACCAAAATTGTCGCCACCATCGGTCCTGCATCGAGCGATCCGGAAATCCTCGTCAGAATGATCCGGGCCGGTGTAAACGTCGTGCGCCTGAATTTCTCGCACGGCAAGGCGCAGGATCATATCGACCGCGCTGCGATGGTGCGCAAGGCGGCGGCGGAATGCGGACGCGAAGTCGCGATCATGGCCGACTTGCAGGGGCCGAAGATCCGCATCGGCAAGTTCGAGAACGGCAAGATTTTTCTTGAGAACGGCAGCAAGTTTGTCCTGGATGCCAATTGCGAACTCGGCAATCAGGCGCAGGTCGGCCTCGACTACAAGGAGTTGCCGCGTGATCTGCGCGCGGGCGATGTGCTGCTGCTGAACGATGGCCTGATCGTGCTGGTGGTGGACTCGGTGGTGGGCAGTGCGATCCACACCACCGTTAAGATCGGCGGCGAGCTGTCCAACAACAAGGGCATCAATCGCCTCGGCGGCGGCCTGTCGGCGCCGGCGCTCACGGCCAAGGACATGGAAGACATCAAGACGGCGATGAGCTTTCAGGCCGACTACATCGCGGTGTCGTTCCCGAAGAATGCGACCGACATGGTGATGGCGCGCCAGCTGGCGAACATCGCCGGCGAGGCGACCCGGCACAAGCCGCAGATGATTGCGAAGATCGAGCGCGCAGAAGCGATTCCTGCGCTGCAGGACATCCTCGATGCATCCGACGGCATCATGGTTGCGCGTGGTGACCTGGCGGTGGAAGTCGGTAATGCTGCGGTGCCGGCGCTGCAAAAGCGCATGATCAAGATGGCGCGCGCGTCCAACAAGGTTGCGATTACGGCGACGCAGATGATGGAATCGATGATCGTCAATGCGGTGCCGACGCGCGCGGAAGTGTCCGATGTCGCCAACGCGGTGCTGGATGGTACCGATGCGGTGATGACCTCAGCCGAAACCGCGTCCGGCAAGTATCCGGTCGAGACGGTGGAAGCGATGGCGGCGATCTGCATGGAAGCCGAGAAGTCTGATGTGGTGAAGCTCGATGCCGACTTCCTTAACGCAACCTTTACCCGTATCGATCAGTCGATTGCGTACGGCGCGCTGTTTACCGCACATCACCTGCGCGTGAAGGCGATTGCCGCGCTGACCGAATCGGGCTCGACCGCGCTGTGGATGAGCCGGCACAGCATCGACATTCCGATTTATGCGATCACGCCGATCCTGCAGACGCAGCGCAAGGCCGCGCTCTACCGCAATGTGACTACATTCGAACTGGCGCATTCGTCGGATCGCGAAGCCGTGCTGAAAGCCGCGCAGGATTTGCTCCTCGCTAAAGGCGTCGTGCAGAAAGGTGACATGATTGTCGTCACCTGGGGCGAACCGATGGGCCAGGTCGGCGGCACCAACGCCCTGAAGATCATGAAGATCGGCGAATACTAATTTTCTTTTTTGTTTTTTGGAGACTGCCATGCCTCTCGTATCCATGCGCCAATTGCTCGACCATGCTGCCGAAAACGGCTACGGTCTGCCGGCATTCAACGTCAACAACCTGGAACAGGTCACCGCGATCATGCAGGCCGCCGATGAAGTCGGCGCACCGGTGATCATGCAGGCATCCGCAGGCGCCCGCAAATATGCCGGCGAAGCCTTCCTGCGCCACCTGATCGAAGCGGCGGTCGAAGCCTATCCTCACATCCCGGTCGTGATGCATCAGGACCACGGCCAGTCGCCGGCGGTCTGCATGGCCGCTATCAAGTCCGGCTTCACCTCGGTGATGATGGACGGCTCGCTGATGGAAGACGGCAAGTCGGTCGCCAGCTACGAATACAACGTCGAAGTGTCGCGCAAGGTGGTCGAGTTCTCGCACGCGATCGGCGTCACCGTCGAGGCGGAGCTGGGCGTGCTCGGGTCGCTGGAAACCATGAAGGGCGACAAGGAAGACGGCCACGGCGCGGAAGGCACGATGACCCGCGAGCAGCTGCTGACCGACGTGAACCAGGCCGCAGACTTCGTCAAGCTGACCCAGTGCGACGCACTCGCGATCGCGATCGGCACCTCGCACGGCGCATACAAGTTCTCGCGCAAGCCGACCGGCGACATCCTCGCGATCGAGCGCATCAAGGAAATCCATGCGCGCATTCCGAATACCCATCTGGTGATGCACGGTTCCTCGTCGGTGCCGCAGGAATTGCTGGCCGAAATCCGCCAGTTCGGCGGCGACATGAAGGAAACCTATGGCGTGCCGGTCGAGGAGATCCAGGAAGGCATCAAGCACGGTGTACGCAAGATCAACATCGACACTGACATCCGTCTCGCGATGACCGGCGCAATCCGCCGCTTCTTCGTCGAGAACCCGTCGAAGTTCGACCCGCGCGAATACCTGAAGCCGGCGCGCGAAGCAGCGAAGGCGGTTTGCAAGTCGCGTTTCCTCGCTTTCGGTTGCGAAGGCCAGGCACCGAAGATCAAGCCGATTTCGCTGGAAAAGATCGCCGAGAAGTACAAAAAAGGCGAGCTCGCGCAGATCGTGCAGTAAAATTTAGCGTCGGAAATAAACGAACCGGCGGCGTGTCCACACACCCGCCGGTTAGCTTTTTGGAAAGCCTCATGACCAGCCTCTACCACTCCACTATTCAGTCTCTTCCGCTGCTCGGCCGCGGCAAGGTTCGCGACAATTATGCCGTCGGCGACGACAAGATTCTGATCGTGACCACCGACCGCCTGTCGGCTTTCGACGTGGTGATGAACGAGCCGATCCCCGGCAAAGGCAAGGTGCTGAACCAGATGTCGAATTTCTGGTTCGACAAGCTGGGCGACATCGTGCCCAATCACCTGACGGGAATTGCGCCGGAATCGGTGGTGCGGGAAGACGAGGTGGAGCAGGTGCGCGGTCGCGCGGTGGTCGCCAAGCGCCTCAAGCCGATCCTGGTGGAGGCGGTGGTGCGCGGCTACATCATCGGCTCCGGATGGAAGGACTATCAGGCGACCGGCGCGATCTGCGGCATCGCATTGCCGCCGGGCCTGCGCCAGGCAGACAAGCTGGCTACCCCGATCTTCACGCCGGCGGCCAAGGCCGACATCGGCGAGCATGACG
>JAEZVM010000005.1 GCA_023420795.1 Pseudomonadota bacterium | reverse complement strand
TCGCTTCGGTGATCGCGACATCGTCGGCATCGTGCGGGACGCCGTTGATGAAGCTGCGGTCGATCTTCAGGCTGTCGAGCGGATACTGCTTGAGGCTGGACAGCGACGAATAGCCGGTGCCGAAGTCATCCACCGACAGCGCCACGCCCATGTCGCGAATGCGCTCCAGCAGTGGAATCGCTTCCTGCGGGTTGTGCATGATGGTGCTTTCGGTGATCTCCAGTTCCAGCATGGCCGGCGGCAGGCCGCTTCTATCAAGCGCATCGCGGATGGTGTCGAGCAGATCGCCGGAGACGAACTGACGCGCTGACAAGTTGACCGCGACGCGGCCGAAGTTCCTGCCGGCATCCAGCCACGCCTTGCCTTGGCGGCATGCTTCCCGCAATACCCATGCCCCGATCGGGACGATCAGGCCGTTCTGCTCGGCCAGCGCAATGAAGGTACCGGGCGGAACCAGACCAAGTTCCGGATGATGCCAGCGGATCAGCGCTTCGACGCCGGCGATGTCGCAGTCGGCGCTGTGGAATTGCGGCTGATAGTGCAGCACGAATTCGCCGCGCTCCAGCGCATGGCGCAGGCTGTTTTCCAGCAGCATCTGTTCCAGCGCCTGCGTGTTCATATCGCTGGTGAAGAACTGGAACGTGTTCTTGCCCCGCTGCTTGGCGCGGTACATCGCGACATCGGCGTTCTTCAGCAGCGTGGGCGCGTCGTCGCCGTCGGCGGGATAGCAGGCGATGCCGATGCTGGCGGTGACGAACATTTCCTGTCCTTCGATCAGGAAGGGCTCGGCCATGCGCTCGATCAGCTGCTCGGCCAGCCGGCCGGCGTTGCCGGATGCCTGCGGATCGTCGAGCAGCACGGTGAATTCATCGCCGCCGGGACGGGCGATGATGGCGCTGTTCTGCAGCAGCGTGCGCATCCTGACCGAGGCGGCCATCAGCAACTGGTCGCCGGCGAGATGGCCGAGCGTATCGTTGACCGTCTTGAAGCGGTCAAGGTCGAGGAACAGCAGCGCAAGCTGCCGGCCATCGGCGCGCGCCCGCGTGATTTCTTCGTCAAAGCGCGTCATCATGCCGCTGCGGTTGAGCATGCCGGTCAGGCTGTCGTGGCTGGCGAGGAACTGCAGCCGGATTTCATCTTCCTTGCGACGGGTGTTGTCGGTAAACACGCCGACATAGCTGCTGATGTTGCCGTCGGTGTCGCGCACGGTCGAAACCGACAGCCAGGCCGGATACCATTCGCCGTTCTTGCGCCGGTCGTACATTTCTCCCTGCCAGTAACCGTCGCGCACCAGTTGTTCCAGCATTTCCTTGTTCACTTCCGCGCCATGGCCGGTCATCATGCGCGACAGCTTGCCGGTGGCTTCGGAGGCGAGGTAGCCGGTGATACGGGTGAAGGCGGGGTTGACCGCTTCGATGCGGCGCTCTGCATCGGTGATGACGATGCCTTCGCTGGCCGATATGAACACCCGGTTCGCGAGACGGGAATTGCGCTCGAACTCGACCCGCTGAGTGACATCCATCGCCACGCCCATGATCGCCGGCCGCCCTTCGTAGTCGCATACGCTGCCGTGCACCTCGAACCAGATGCGGCTGCCGTCGCGCTTGAGCGCGCGATAGGTGTAGCGGATGCTTTGGGTTTCGCCCGTCAGGCGGCGGCGATGGTTTTCCTGCAGCACCGCGAGATCTTCGGGCGCGGTGAAATCCGTGACCGGCCTGCCGATGATGTCGTCCGCGCTGTCGTAGTCCAGCATTTGCGCACCGACCGGATTGGCATAGGCGACCACGCCGTCCTGCACCACATACAGCCCGACCAGGGTCTGTTCGACGAAGGTGCGGAACTTGCGTTCGGAGTTGCGCAGCGCGAGGCCGGCCTGGTTGCGCGCGGTCGTCACGGCAGCCAGGACCAGCGCGCCAAGCGCCAGCGCGAGAAGAATGACCAGCCAGTAGGGCAGCAGCGGCGCCGTCAGGGCGACGACGACCGCCGCCATCCCGACGACTGTGCGGGACCAGCGGCGCGGCATCCTGGCCCAGCGTTTAAGAAGGGACAACGATTCCATTCTTTCGCAAACCTATGCGGGGTGGTTATTGTCAAATCGTTGCGCCGCACCATAAAGGTGCGACCGAGCTTCGGTTCAATCCATGGTAACGAGCGAATTGATCTCCGGCAACAAAATTTCCCTATTTGCGGTTTTTCTGTAGTCCCGAAGACAACACGCTGCAAGATGAAACCCAGCTCATATACAGGTACCTGCCTATACTGAAGCCATGCCTCCCACTCCTCCGCCTCCGGCCAGAAACGTATTCGGCGAACCGCTGGTTCCCTGTTCCTTCGATCCGCTCACCGGATTTTTCCGTGACGGATGTTGCAAGACCAATATTGAAGATGCGGGCACGCATGTGGTTTGCGCGGTGATGACCGACGAATTCCTCGACTTCAGCCAGGAACGCGGCAACGACCTCAGCACGCCGGTACCGGAATGGGGTTTTCGCGGCCTCAGGTCGGGCGACCACTGGTGCCTGTGCGCGATCCGCTGGATCGAGGCATATCAGGCGGGCGCCGCACCGCTGGTCGTGCTGGAAAGCACGAACTACAGCGCGCTGGATCATATTCCGCTGGAAGTCTTGCAGCAGTTCGATCACAAACGCCGGAACTTCGGCTGACATGCTGTCTCGTGGAGGAACCTCTATGCCTGCATGCCCCGATTGCGCCATGCTGGAAAAAGCATCGGCGACGACTTCGCCGCACGCCAACCTGCTGCTGCATTCGCAGGCCGGTATCAATTTCGGCGGAACCGCCACTGGCCATGTCGAGTATTACTTGTGTAATGCCTGCGGCACGAAATGGGCACGCACCGTCGCAAGAAGTGAGCCGGATGCGGTATGGGAGCGCACGGAGCGGGAGTTCGATTAAATGAAAAACCCCTCTCTCTGTCATTCCGAACGCAGTGAGGAATCCCATCTCCGTGCGGCAATCATCATTGAAGATTCCTCACTGCGTTCGGAATGACAGGGTTGCGGATGGTTCGATCGTCATGACAGCTCAAGGCAAAGCAGGCATCACCGGCCATCGCTCGGTAATCCGCCCGCCTTCCACCACCACGATATCGCCGAACTGCTGCAGCACCGCCTCGCTCTGGCGCGGCCGGAAAAACAGGAAATCATCCGGTTGCAGGTTCTGCGCACCGGAGCCGACGAACACCTGCTGGTTGGAGGATGCGCCATACAGGCTGCTGGCCGACATGCCGGCCGGCGAAACCGGATCGGCCAGCCAGTTGCCGCCGTAGATGAAGTACGCGCGCCGCTGGTTGACATCCCATGCACCGGCCGCGCGGCTGAGCCACTCGACGCCGTCGGGCAGCAGGAATTCCTTCTGGGCCTTCAAGACCGGCGTTGCGATGAATGCGGCCGGCAGCAGATCCTGCAGCAAGGCCGTATCGAAGTCGCCCGGCATGACCAGCGCCGAACCGAGCGCGACTTCATTCGCCGCGCCGCTGCCGTCATGCAGCCGGTAGGTCGGCGATCCAGCGGTATTGAATGTCAGCACTTGCGCATCCGTCTGCAGCGCGTTCCGCGCCAGCGTCGCGTATTCGGCGTAGCGTCTTTTCGACTCGGCCAGCGCACGTGAGCGCACACCGGGCAGGTCGGGCAACTTGGCGATATGCGGGTCGTAGCCCATCATGCCCGTCCACTGCAGGCGCGGCTCCGAGTGAAAGAGATCGATCATTCGCTGCAGATCCGGCGCATTGCCGATGCCGCCACGATGTAGGCCGACGTCGATCTCGATATTGATGCGCAGGCGCAGCTCCTGCGCACGCGCCAGGTCACGGTATTGCGCCAGCCGTTCCGGCGTATCGACCAGCCACTGGAGCTGGCGCTCCGGCTGGAAGCCGCCACCCTTGAAGTCGCGGTAGAACTGTGCAGCCGCCGCGGCCGGCAAGGGTTTGCCGAGAAGCAGATCTGTGTTGCCAAGTTGCTCCGCAAGCTGCTGCAGGTAAGGCAGGTTGAACACCATCAGGCGCGAAGTCTGCATTATCTGCATCAGTTCATCTAGCAGCGGCACGCAGGGCAGCGACTTGGCCACCAATCGCAACTGCATGCGGCCGGCGATGTTGCGCATGATCGCCTGCGCATTGGCATGCAGGCGCGCGCGGTCGATCATCATGGTCGGCGTGGCGATGCCGGCGTCCTTCAGCGCATCGGACAACGCGGCGAAGTAGCTGTCATGTGCGGCGCCGCGGTCGCGCGGATGTGCGAACAATGCGCCTGCTCCGGCCAGCCCGGCAAGCAGCAGCATGCGTCGCTTGTTGGCTGCCATTACGCGACGCCGAACAGACTGCGCAGATGTGGGTTGAGCATGCGTCCCCGCGGATCCAAGCGCTCCCGCACAACCTGAAAGTCTTTCCAGCGCGGATAGAGCGCAGACAGTTCTTTCGCTGACAGCGCATGCAGCTTGCCCCAGTGCGGCCGGCCTCCGTACCTACGGAAGATCGGGCCGATTTCCGACAGCAGGTAATCATGCGCTTCGCCATATGCCGCATGTATCGCGATCGAACAACTGTCGCGCCGGTAAAACGGACTCAGCCAGGCATCGTCGCCCTTCACGTAACGGAATTCCAGCGGGAAGAATACTTCGTTGCGCCGCTCCAGCGCGGCGATCACCCCGCGCACGCAGGCGATGCCCGCATCGCGCGGCACATGGAATTCCGATTCATTGAAGCGTGTCGGGCGGGACGTGGACAACAGGCGCCACGAACGATTCCTTGCTTCCTCCTCGGGTGCGCTTTCAATCAGCCTGCCCGCCACCCAGCGCCGCAACTGTGGAAACTTTCCCAACCAGTCGCGCAGCCGGCGCAGGTCGCGCAGCGCCTGTTCGTCCTGCGACTCGGGCTGCAGCACATCGCTTCCCGGGTACAGGTCATGCGTGATGGCCGCCGCGTAGCCGGTGAACGGCAGATAGAAGAACTCGAAATTGCGGTGCGCCTGCGCCAGTCGCGGTGCCTGTTCCAGTACTGCGTCGAGCGGCATCAGCCGCACCCGGCGGCGCAGGTTGTAGGCCGGCACCACGCGCAGCGTCATTTGCGTGATCACGCCAAGGCTGCCGAGCGACACGCGCGCTGCGGCCAGCAGGTCGGGGTTGCTTCGTTCGTCGCATTCGACGATTTCACCTTGCGACGTAACGATGCGCATCGCAATCACATCCGCATGCAGCGCCGGCATATCCGCGCCGGTTCCGTGGGTGCCGGTGCTGATCGCGCCGGCCAATGTCTGCACATTGACGTCCGGCAGATTGCGCAGGCCGAGCCCGAGTGCATCGAGCTGGCGGGACAGCAGCGCGAGGCGGGTACCGGCACGCAGCGTGACGTTCAACGCGGATTTATCGTGCGCGACGACGCCCGACATCCGGTCGAGCGAAACGAGCACATCGTCGGTCGGCACCAGCGGCGTGAAGGAATGGCCGGCGCCGACACAGCGGATGCAGCCGCCGCCAGCGCTCATCAACGCGGCGATTGCGGATTCGCTGGCTGGCGTTTCAAGGCTGCGCGCGTGGCACTGCTGCAAGCCAGACCAGTTGCGCCAGGCGATGCCCGGCGCGGGAACGGCGGACTGTGCGGGGAGCGCGGTCAGCAGGCCGCCAGCTGCGGCCAGCGCGCCGGCCTTCATGAACCGCCTGCGCTTATTCGGCGCGGCACTCATGTCTTGTTGCCGCTCATGAACCGGATCAGCGCGCGCAGATCCTCGTGCGAGCAGTCGTTGCATAGCCCTCTTGCCGGCATCGCATTGAATCCGTCGCGGGTGTTACTGACCAGTTGCTCCATCCCCTTGTCGAGGCGTGCGGTCCATTGTGGCGCGAAGCCGGCCAATGGCGCGCCGCTGTCGCGCACAGCATGGCAGGTCATGCAGGAGCGCTCATAGCGTTCGGCCAGCTGCGGATCATCCGGCCGCAGGCTTTTGGCACGCGCGATATCAGTGGCGCCCGGTTCCTGCTGCCGCAGCTCGCAGCCGGCCAGGGCGCTTGCGCATATGATCATGGCGATCAGTAGTGTCCTCATCCTTTGCTCCGTTCAAGTAAACAAAGTTTTGAATGATCCGCAACACGCTTTGTTGACGGCGCACAGAAGCGCTCTGCGCCGGCCTTGCGTGGAACAGCGATCGGCCAGCGATGCCATGTTGGATGGATGCGACGCGTCCGCGTCAGCCCTCCCGCCGTTTTTGCACCCATTTTTCTCTAATGCAATAATTAGCCCTCAATTATTCGCAAAGCAGGCCATGTTTTGCGAACGGACACAATGAAAAGATGCCGGCGCACCGAGCGCACGGCGCGGCCAACCCGGGAGACAACATGAGCCAGGCCGGACAACAGCACGCGCACCGCCCAGCGGAAGACGCGGAGGCAGCGC
>JAEZVM010000423.1 GCA_023420795.1 Pseudomonadota bacterium | reverse complement strand
CCACAGGGCATCGCCGGGATGGACGTCAAAACTGATGTCAGCAAAAAGTTGAAGGTCGCCGCGAATGCAAGAAAGTTGATGGGCCTGCAGCGTCATTCGCGCCCTTTCCCGGCCTTGCCCTGCAAAGCCGGGAAAGAACGCATCGTACAAGGAGGCGAAAACAGAATCGAATGCGGCATAGGATGATTGAAATGCAAACGGATGGCGGGCATATGCGTTACATATGGCGCCCACATCAAAGCGCCCGGAACTTCACCGGTCGGCACGCATATTATATGTATCGGCCTGTCCTTGCACGCGTAGCGTCGTGCATGCAGCGAACCGGTACGGCTCGGAGGCGCGAATAGGATGCGCGCCGGTCAACGAAGCTCGGGGCCTCTGTCCCGAGCCGCCGTACATACGAAAGAAGGCATATCACGCAGTCAACAGGGCTCCCATCTTTTCGGGATCGCGTATCTTGATACGCCGCCCCATCACCGAAATCAGGCCTTCGGAAGAAAAGTCGTGCAACAGTCGCGACAGCGTTTCCGGTGTCAGGCTCAGGCGGGACGCGATCAGCGCCTTGCTCGCAATCAGTTCAATGCATTCGTCGGACTGGTACTCGCTCTGCCGCAGCAGATAGCTGGCGAGGCGCTGCTTTGCAGTCTGCATCGAATAGCTTTCGATGTCGCGCGTGAGTGTGTAAAGCTGGCGGCCGACGCAGATCATCAATTCTTGCGCGAATGTGAAGTTATTCTTCGCGACTGCCAGCACCGACTCGCGCGAGGTGTGCAGCAGCATCGAATCGGTGGTTGTCTTCACGAACGCGATATGCGCGCGGTCGAGCAGCATCTCGCCCAGCCCGAAACACTTGTTCTGGCCGAGGATGCAGAGGGTTTTCTCGCTGCCGTCCTTGCGGTCGAAGCCGATCTTTACCTGCCCGTACACCACCACGAACACCCCCTTGGGCGCATCGCCCTGGCAGATCACATTGGTATTGGTGCCGGCGCGAATGGGCTGGGTCGCGCTCACGATTTCATCGAGCTGCCTGTCGTCGAGCATGCGAAACAGCGAGGTATTCGCAAGAATCCGCTTCAGATTCTGTCCGCTGTCGTCCCTTATCGATCGAGTCCGTTCTATTCTCATTTCTGCATCCCCTCCTGACCAGGAGCAAGCTGTGGATTTGTTGCGGCCATTCGACGCTGGCTCGGCGCTGCGCACTTCCGCCACGTTTCCCGGCGGCCCGTCAACGCCAGTGAAGGATATATCCTCGGAGTTTCAATTTTTAATGATGTAGATCAATTTCAGGAAAATGTCGTGCACTAATACCGCGCGATATCGCCGAGATACGGCAGGATGCATCCAGCGTTAACAATATGGAAATACGTGGCCGGCTCGCACAATATGAACCTCGTCCTGCGCCCGGTTGAAATCAAACTTCCCTAATGTGAGTCAAAGCCTCTGACCGGAGCTTAAGCAAAATACAACTCCTACCCGAGGCCGCGCCATGACTACCATCTGCGACTACCTGATCCTCGATCACCAGCGCTGCGACAGCTTCTTTCTGCAGGCAGAGGAAAGCATCCGCCTGAAGAACTGGCCGCAGGCGCAAGACAGTTTCCGTTTTTTCCAGAATGCGATTGAGCACCACCTCGACATGGAAGAAAGGATATTGTTTCCCGCTTTTGAACAAGCGATTCGCAATTCCGAGGGACCGATCAGCATGCTGCGACTCGAGCACCTGCAGATCCGCGCCATGCTCGAGCGCATGGCCGAAGCGGTCGGACGCCAGAGCTCCGTCGATTTCATGCTCCACTGGGAAACGTTCATGCTGCTGCAGCACCAGCACAACCAGAAAGAAGAAGAACTGCTGTATCCGCTGCTCGACAAGGTACTGTTTCTGTCCAACAGGCGTGAGCAGATTCTCCAGGCAATGTCTGCCCTGGGGAACCTTGAGGCGCAAACCGCAACCAGATAGCCTTAAGATTCATTGCCTGCTATTCCGCCAATTGCTTCCGATATAAATTTCCTGGCGGCATGGGTTTTGCTTACCGGACTCCTGTTCAGGCTGACAGTCTGCAATTCGTATCGCAATTCGCGTCCCGGCGACCGGAGCGTTTCATCCGTGTTTTGCCGCGATAACCGCCAAGCAACTTACCCGTATTGATTTCATGAACAGTGCTTCCCAGACCCAGACTTATATCGAAAACCTTACTTATGACGAACTAGAGCTCGGCCAGTCCGCCCGGCTGGTACGAACACTCGCCCTGTCCGACATTCAGGCATTTGCCGCCGTTTCTGGCGATTACAACCCGACCCATGTCGATGCTGAATATGCGGTGCAGACCCTGTTCCACGGCGTGGTGGCGCACGGCATGTGGGGCGCGACGCTAATTTCCAGCCTGCTCGGCACCGAATTCCCCGGCGCGGGCACGATCTATGTGGACCAGACGCTGCATTTCGCGAAGCCGGTGCGGGTCGGCGACACGCTGACCGTGATTGTCACCGTCACCGCCAAGGACGACGCCACCAAGCGCGTCACCCTCGATTGCAAGGTCGCCAACCAGACCGCCGCCACCGTGCTGTCCGGTACCGCCGTGGTGATCGCGCCGGCGCAGAAGGTGCGCCGTCCGGCAAGAAACACACAACGCCTGCATACCTTCGATCCGCAGGCGCGACTGGATGCGCTGCTCGGTACCGTGGCGCACCTGCAGGCGGTGCGCTGCGCGGTGGTTCATCCGTGCGACCCGGAATCGCTGCGCGGCGCGCTGAACGCGGCCGCGCATGGACTGATCGAGCCGGTCCTGATTGCGCCTGAAATGAAGCTACGCGCGGTGGCCGAAGCCGCCGGGCTGGATCTTTCCGACATCGAGATCATTCCGGTGGAGCACAGCGTGGCCGCCGCCGAGCGCGCCGCCGAGATGGCCGCCGCCGGCCAGGTCGAGGCGATGATGAAAGGCAGCCTGCATACCGACGAACTGATGCACGCGGTGGTCACCCGGCGCGAACTGCGCACCAAGCGCCGCCTGTCGCATGTGTTCCGGTTCGACGTTCCGATGTACGAGAAACCCCTTCTCATTACTGATGCGGCGCTCAACATCAAGCCAACGCTGGAGGAAAAGGCCGACATCATCCAGAACGCGATCAACCTGTCGCATGCTCTCGGCAACACTCGTCCGAATGTGGCGATCCTGTCCGCAGTGGAAACGGTGAATATCAAGATGCAATCGACGCTCGACGCGGCCGCGCTGTGCAAGATGGCCGACCGCGGCCAGATCACTGGCGGCAACCTCGACGGTCCGCTCGCTTTCGACAATGCGATCTCGATGGAAGCGGTGCGCATCAAGGGCATCGAATCCACGGTCGCCGGCAATGCCGACATCCTGGTCGTGCCCGACCTCGAATCCGGCAACATGCTGGCCAAGCAGCTCGAATACCTGGCCGGCGCAACCACCTGTGGCGTGGTGCTCGGCGCGCGCATTCCGATCGCACTGACCAGCCGCGCCGACGGTGCCGCCGCCCGCGTCGCCTCGGCCGCGTTGACCCTGCTGATGGCGCATCACAACCGCAAGGTGCGGCCATGAGCGGCACCTTGAACGCCATCCTGTCCGTCAATGCCGGGTCATCGTCGCTGAAGTTCGCGCTCTATCCGCAGAACGGGCTGGAGATCGGCGCAGCGGGCCTGTCGGGCATCGTCGAAGGACTGGAAGCTGGCGGCACGCCAGTCGTGAAAGTCTCCGGCAAGGACGGCAGCAGCCGTGAAGCGCTGGAAGCCGGAAAAGGAACGCCGCACGAGCGGGCGCTTGTTGCACTCGACGCGGCATTGAAACGCCATGCGCAAGGCATCCGCATCACTGCTGTTGTGCACCGTATCGTGCACGGCGGCCGGCGCTTTTCCGAATCGGTGCAGCTGGATGATTCGACACTCGACTACCTCGACTCGCTGATACCGCTCGCACCGCTGCACCAGCCGCACAATCTGGCAGGCGTGCACGCTTGTCGCAAGAGTTTTCCCGACCTGCCGCAGATCGGCTGCTTCGATACGGCGTTCCATGCCACGGTGCCGGAACAGGAATACACGTTCGCGCTGCCGAAGACGTTGCGCGATGCCGGCATTCGCCGCTACGGTTTCCACGGACTGTCGTACCGCTACGTCAGCAACCGGCTGTTCGAGCACACTGCACGCATGCGGGGCCGGGCCATCATCGCTCACCTCGGCAACGGTGCGAGCGCCTGCGCGGTAAAGGATGGCAAGAGCATCGCCACCACCATGGGCTTTTCGGCGCTGGACGGTCTGATCATGGGCACGCGCAGCGGCGCTATCGATCCCGGCGTGCTGCTGCACCTGCTGCGTCATGACTGGAGCTGGGGACAGCTGGAGCACATGCTGTACCACGAGTGCGGCCTGAGTGGGGTATCCGGCATCTCGGCGGACATGCGCACGCTGCTGGCCAGCGACTCGCCGGACGCAAAACTGGCGATCGACTTGTTCATACACCGGCTGGTGCGTGAATGTGGCGCGCTGTCCGCCTGCCTCGGCGGACTGGATGTGCTGGCATTCACCGGAGGCATTGGCGAACATGATGTTTCTCTGCGCCAGCGCACGTGCGATGCGCTGGCTTATCTTGGCGTCCGCATTGATTCGCAGGCGAACCAGGCAGCCACCGGCGATGCCGTCGCGCCGATTCATGCCGAAGGCAGCAGCGTGGAAGTGTGGGTGGTACCGACCGACGAAGGCCGGGTCGCGGCGCAGGATGCGGCGCGGCTGATGAGCTGACACCGCGCAGCTCGCATGTAAAGAACGGCGGCCATGTGCCGCCGTTCTGCTTTTTCCGCCGCCTTCAGCCTGCGGCCTGCATCCGGTACGCCCCCGGATTCACGCCGGTCCATTCCTTGAACGCATGGCTGAACGAGCTCTGTTCCTGGTAGCCGAGCATGAAGGCGATTTCCGCCAGGCTCAGTCTGCCCTGCTTTAGATAATCCAGCGCCAGTTCATGCCGGGTGCGGTCAAGCAGTTGCTGGAACGTTGTGCCCGCCTCGGCCAACTTCCTTTGCAGCGTGCGCTGCGTGATGCTCATTTCCTCGGCAACCAGCGACAGCCGGGCGCGGTCCTGCGCGAGATTCCTGACGATGGCGGCGCGCACCGCGGCTACGATGCCGCCGTCTGCCTGCGCGCGCAGCTTTTCCTGCAATAGCTGCTCGGCGTGCTGTTGCAGCACCGGATACAGGCTGACATCCGCATTACGCACTGGCCAGCCGAGTAGCGCCGCATCGAAGCGCGCATGATTGCGGTCCGCGCCGAAGGCCACTGAGTCGCCAAAAATGCGGCGATGCTCGCTGCAGTCTTCCGGCGCCTGATGCGCAAATGCCACCTGCGCCGGCGGAAGCGCGAATCCCGCAAGCCAGTCGGCAAATACCTTGATGCCAGCAAACACGCTTTCCGCCAGATGCCGGCTTGCCGACGGCATTGCGCTGTGCCAGCCGTATTCGGCAGTTCCCTCTTCCACGCTTAGCACCGAGCGTCCCAAGTCGTGCGCCAACCCCTCGAAGCGCTGTGTCTGCTGCAGGGCCTGCCCGAAATCGCGGCAGCTCAGCAGGATCAAGCCATAGACGTTGTACGCGCCCAGCGTGATGTGCTCGCCTACGTGCAGGCCGAAATGCGGATCGGCGGCAAGCTCCGCGCCAGCATCCAGTAACCGTACGTAATGATCCGCCGCAAGCGTCTGTGGCAGCGGGTCTAGCGCATCCGGGCGCAGGCCGGCGGCAAGCGCCAGATCTCTCGCGGAAACACCGCGTGCGCCGGCGGCTTCCAGCAAGGGCTGCAAGTAGGGGCCGGCCACCTTGCCGGCGCCATTGGAGACATCAGGCGTTGGCATGATCGAACAAATCGGTTGTCATGAATGCGCAATACATGGACGGGGTTCGCTGGCTAAGATTCGATGCAGTATAAACAACAAAATCCAGAAAGAGTGATATGACCAGACGCTGGAACGGCTGGGGAGACGAATCGATCCACCTTGCGCTCAACGACGACGCACTCGCCTTCCTGCGCGAACGCCTCGGGCGCAGCATCACACCGCGCGACGCTTCCCTGGAGCAGGCATGCGCAGACATGCCCTCGAGCCGGCTACAGCCCCATCCGCTGATCGACACCTCGCCGCAAGTGCGGCTGCGCCACGGGCTGGGCCAGAGCCTGCCGGACTGGCTCAAACTTCGTCACGGCAAGCCCGGTACGCTACCCGACGGCGTCGCCTTTCCCGAGAGCGGCGAACATGTGCAGGCGCTGCTGGCCTATGCCGCGCATCACGATGTTTCGCTGATTCCATATGGCGGCGGCACCAGCGTGGCAGGCCACCTGACCGCGCCGCAGGGAGAGCGGCCGGTGCTGACGGCGAACCTGTCGCGGCTGTCGCAACTGATCGATCTTGACCCGGAAGCGCAGCTGGCAACCTTCGGCGCGGGCATCGCCGGACCGGACCTCGAAGCGAAGCTGCGCGCGCGCGGCTACACGCTCGGGCATTTCCCGCAGTCCTTCGAATATTCCACGCTCGGCGGCTGGGTCGTCACCCGTTCGTCGGGCCAGCAATCGCTGCGCTACGGGCGCATCGAACAGCTGTTCGCTGGCGGCCGCATGGAAACGCCGTCCGGCACGCTCGACATCCCCTGCTTTCCTGCCTCCGCCGCCGGCACCGACCTGCGCGAAATGGTGCTCGGCTCCGAAGGCCGGCTCGGCATCCTTACCGAAGCAACGGTGCGCATCACGCCGCTACCGAAAAACGAGGAGTTCCATGCCGTCTTTTTCCCTGACTGGAGCGCGGCGGAAGACGCAATCCGCACGCTCGCACAGGCGAAACTGCCACTCTCGATGCTGCGCCTGTCCAATGCAACGGAAACGCTGACCACGCTCACGCTGGCCGGCCACAAAAAGCTGATCGGCTGGCTGGAGCGCTACCTGCGCTGGCGCGGCTGCGGCGAA
>JAEZVM010000355.1 GCA_023420795.1 Pseudomonadota bacterium | reverse complement strand
ATCGCCGCCCGGCAGGGCCGTATTTGCGTGCCTGAATGATGGGCTCGATCACCATCGGACCGTTCGCCTTCCCGGTCGGGGCACTGCTGCTGTTCGGCGCCAGCTTTATCGCGCTGATTATCGGCAGGCGGCTCGGCCGCGAGCACGGCGCAGCCATCGAGATGCATCTGTGGAAAATCCTGATCGCCGGCGTGCTCGGCGCGCGGCTTGCGTTCGTCGGGCGCTACTGGGAAAAGTACAAGGATACGCCACTGGGCATCATCGACATTCGCGATGGTGGTTTCTTCGCAGTTGCCGGCCTGGTTGCCGCGCTGGCGATGGCTGCATGGCTTGCCATGCGCGAGCGGGCGGGCCGCAAGCCGCTGCTGCTTGCGGCTCTGGCCGGCCTGTTGGTGTGGATCGGCGGCATGGCGGCATCACTGCTGTTCTACACCGGCACGCCGGATTTGCCCGAGCTGACACTGACTCGCCTCGACGGCAGCCGGATAGAGATGAAATCCTTCGCCGGCAAGCCAGTAATTCTGAACTTGTGGGCGACATGGTGCCCGCCATGCCGGCGCGAGATGCCGGCGCTGCGCGATGCGCAGATCAATAACCCCGACATCGTGTTCGTCTTTGCCAACCAAGGCGAGGCGGCGGCCACGGTACGCGGCTATCTCGACAGGGAGCGCCTCTCTATCGACAACATACTGCTCGACATGGATAGGCAGACGGCGCGTGAGACGGGTTCACCGGCGCTGCCGACCACATTGTTCTTCGATGCCGACGGCCGGCTGGTTAACCGCCGCATCGGCGAGCTGTCGGCGGCCACGCTCGCGCAGCGGATGGAGTCTTTGCGCGGTTCGCGGTAGCATCGGGCAAATGAAACATGCAATTTCAGGACAAGCAGAATCCCCGTGCCCGTCGCTTTGGCGCCAGCTTGTCTTCAGCCTCATAACCATATTGTTTGCCGGCGCTGCCTGCGCATCGGACAAGGAAGTCGCCATCGGCGTTTTCGCCTATCAGGGGGAAAGCGCGGCCGTATTGGACTGGTCGCCGGTCATCTCATGGCTGAACCGCAAGCTGCCCGAGCGGCGCTTCCGGTTGGATGGCTACGATCCGGAAGGCCTGCGCGAGGCAATCGCCGAGCAACGCGTCGATCTCGTCATCACCAACCCAGGCTACTACGTGATGATGGAAGCGGAATTCGGCCTGAGCCGGATCGCGACGCTCGCCTCGTCGGATAGCGCGGAAGCCAGCCGCGCGCTCGGTTCGGTAGTCTTTGTCCGCGCCAGCCGGAGCGATCTGGACAGCTTTGCCGACCTTGCCGGAAAACGGGTGGCGGCTGTCGCGCCGGAAGCATTCGGCGGTTACCTGCTCGCGGCGCGGGAGATGCTGCAGCAGGGCTTCGATATCCGGTCGGATGCCGGGGAAGTGCAGTTTGTCGGCCTGCCGATGACGAATATTGCCAGTGCGGTGCTGGAGGGTAGGGCGGACGCCGGCATCGTGCGCACCTGCTTCCTCGAACAGATCGCCGCAACAGGACAGGTCCGCCTTGCGGATTTCCGGATTCTCTCCTCTCGCAGTGAAAGCGGATTCTCCTGCGTGACATCGACCCCGCTGTATCCGGACTGGCCGATCGCCGTCACCCGACAAACGGACCCCAAACTGGCAAAGGAGGTCGCGCGCGCATTGCTGGAGATGCCGGCGGAAGAGAGCGGCATGAGCTGGGCCGTTCCCGCCGACTACCAACCTGTCCATGACCTTTACCGCGAACTCCGGCTCGGCCCGTATTCCTACCTGAATGACATCAGCCCCGGCGGCCTGGCCCGGCGCTTCTGGCCCTGGCTGCTCGGCATCACCGCGCTGCTGCTCGCATGGATCGTCCATACGGTGCGCGCCGAGCATCTGGTTCACAGGCGCACCGGGGAACTGCGCGAATCGCTGCGCGCGCGCGATGCGGCAGAGGCGCGCATGCGTGAAAGCCAGGAACAGATGGAGCATTTGTCGCGTCTGTCGATACTCGGCGAGCTATCGGGCAGCCTCGCGCATGAAATCAACCAGCCGCTGACCACCATCGGCACTTACGCCCGCAGCGTGCTGCGCCGACAGGACAGCGGCAGCCTGACGCCAGAGGCGATTACCGAAGCCTGCAGCGAAATTGCTCACGAAGCGGAAAGGGCCGGCGGCATCGTGCAGCGCATCCGCCATTTCGCCAAGAAGCGCGCGGCCGTGCGCGAGCGCATCGACCTTCCGGCGATCGCCGCTGAGGCGGTGCGGCTGGTCGGCGGCATGCTGGCGCAAGCGCCGGAAATCACCATCGAGAACCGCGCAAAAGGTTTTTGCCGCGCACTGGCCGACGGCCCGCAGATTCAGCAGGTGCTGCTCAACCTGATCAAGAACGCGATCGACGCCGGCCGGGAACTGCCGCCGGAGCGGCAGGCGATCCGCATCCTCATCGACGCCGCCGACAAGCGCCTGCGGGTGCATGTGATCGACCAGGGCATCGGCATGGACGACGAGCAGAGAAAGCATCTGTTCGAATCATTCTTCACCACCAAGCAGGACGACCTCGGCCTCGGCCTGCCGATCTGCAAGACCATCATCGAAGCGCATGGCGGCCGGCTGTGGGCCGAGCCGAACCCGGACGGCATCGGCATGCGCTTTTCCTTTTCGCTTCCCTGCCATGAAAATTCTTCCGAATCAGTGTCTTGTCCACGTCATTGACGACGATGCCGGCCTGCGCCGCTCGCTGCGCTTCCTGCTCGAATCGGTCGGCTGGCAGGTCAGCCTGCATGCGTCCGCCGAGGAATTTCTGAAGATTGCTGCGTCTCCCTCACAGCCGTGCTGCGTGTTGCTCGACATCCGCATGCCGGCGATGAGCGGGCTGGAGCTGCAGCAGGTGCTGCGCGAGCGTGGTATCGGCCTGCAGATCATTTTCATGACCGGCCATGCGGATGTATCGATGGCGGTGCAGGCGATGAAATCCGGCGCCGCCGATTTCATCGAAAAGCCGTTCAAGGATCAGGTCGTGCTCGATGCGGTTTCCGCCGCCGTGCGACGCAGCGCGGAGGAGTTGCAGGAAGCGCAGGTCAGAGGCGAGGCGGTGCGGCTATTGGATTCCCTGTCGCCGAGGGAAAAGGAAGTCGCGCGCCTGGTCGCGCTCGGGCAGCCGAACAAGCTGATCGCGTCTGCGTTGGGCATCAGCGAAAAGACGGTGCATATACACCGTCAGCATGTTATGGAGAAGGCTGGGCTGTCGTCGGCGGCGGAACTGGCGCGGTTGATGTTGCGGGCTGATCCGGCGGCGCTGGACTGAAAAGCGTTTTTATCGATCGAAAGGAGGAGTGGCGCAACGCTCCCCCACGATCTTGTCATCCCGAGCGCAGCGAGGGATCTCACGTCTGCAATTGCGTAAGCAGATGAGATCCCTCGCTGCGCTCCGGATGACAGAGCAGGGGCGGTAGATACACCCGTATCCCAACCATCACCTGCTACGCCAGCCTGATCTTCGCCGGCAACCCATTTCGTACCGCCGTACCCGAAATCGCATCCACCCAAGGCGCCTTGTCCTGCCGCGTCGGATCGAGCAGGCCGAGGTCGTTGATGTTGATGCCGACCGAGAGACGCTTGTCCTCCGGCTGGCGTTCATCGCCGATGCGGTGCGGTCGCGCGCCCAGTTCGCGGTGGCCGAAGCCATGCTCGACGGCGGCCACGCCCGGCGTGATGCCGGCATGGATCATCACGCGGGCCTTCAGGCTGCCGCCCGGCGTGGTGATTTCCGCGAGGTCGCCCATTGCCAGCTTCAGGCGCTGCGCATCATCCGGATGGATCAGCACGGGGTTTTCCGGATGCACCGCGAGCAAAGCGGTGGCGCCGATCGAGTATGAGTTCTGCAGCGCTGACTTGTAGCTGACCAGCTCCAGCGGCCATTCGCTTGCCGGATAGACCTTGCGTACCGGCGTGCCGTCGGCGAACGCCGGTTCCTTCCATGTGCCGCAGCCGCGGTTGCGCTTGCCGGACAGGCTGTTCTTCGAGCCGCCGACATTTTCGTTCCACAGGTGGCACATCGCCTTCATCGGGTTGCGCATCCACTCCGGATTTTCCTCGTCGTAGGCGTCCTTGCCCGGCTGGTAGCGGCCGCCGCGCGTGAGCAG
>JAEZVM010000335.1 GCA_023420795.1 Pseudomonadota bacterium | reverse complement strand
CGAAGATATGGACCTGTGAAGGCAGCGACGATACGAAGGGGATGCCGAGCGCCAGTTCCTCGACAGTGTGAACAGACTTGGCTGGCCGATCCTCGAAGCGGACGCTGCCGCCTTCCACCTGGATGTTATTGACGGAGAAGCGCGCCGTCTCGTCAGACGGCGGCTGGCTCGCCAGCGCCTCGATGATGTCGTCGATGTTATACCTGTGCGCATCGTTGCGCACCAAATAGACATAGGGCTTGGTCAGCCTCAGTTCCTGCACCACCGGCGCGAAGCGCAGCACAGATTGCAGGGAAACGTTGAGCTGCAGGCTTTCGAAGCCGGCGAATTCCGCGTCGCGCTTCCGTTCCATCAGCCTGAAGTCATGCACCGTCAATGACAACGCATACGGATTGAACTCGACCGCACCGATAGTCGCTTCACGCTGCAATTTTTCCCCGATCAGTCGCTGCGTCTGCGACTTGACGATTGCCGGCAGGATGAACCAGCCGAACAGGCTGTACAGCAGCAGGAAGGCAGCAAAGCCGATGGTGGCGCGACGCGCCAGGCGCTTGTTGAAAAAAACGGGAAGGTATGAGTGCTGTTTCTTTTGCATGGTAAGCGCGTGACTCGGCTAAAGTGGCCTGATTTTACAACTGTGGAGAGTAGGAAATTGGTTCCAACTGTAACCGGTTTTCATTGACAAAACGTTATGTCGGTATCGCCCGGCATCTCACCAGATCACACTCTCAGCGGTTAAAATCCTGCCTCTGCTGATTCACGAACAAAATCCACGATGGCCCGCCTGAAACTAGATTTCCCCGAAGACCAGTATTACTACTCAACCCAGCTCACTGTGCGGGTCACCGATATCAACGCCGCAAACCATCTCGGCAACGACTCGATGATTTCCATGATCTCGGAGGCGCGGGCGCGCTTCCTGTTCGAATTCGGCATCGAAGAAGCGCAGGAAGACGGTACCGGCATCATCGTCACCGATCTCGCCACCACTTACCGCACGGAAGCGCACGCACGCGACCAATTGCTGTTCGAGGTCGGCGTCATGGACTTCAATAAGTATGGCGGCGACATCATGTTCCGCATCACCCGCCCGAGTGACAATGCGCTGGTCGCAATGGCCAAGTCCGGCTTCGTGTTCTTCAACTACAAGACGAAGCAGGTGGTACCGATGCCGGAAGCATTCCATCGCAAGTTCGCCAAGGTGAACTGGATCTAATCAGGAGAAAACACATGGCCAACAAACCTGCCCGCACGCTGACCTTCAAATGCAAGGCATGCGCCAAGCCCGTCACCGTCCATCTGCAAAAGGTATCCGCCTGCTCGCATATCCAACCCTACATGGGCGTATGCAAATGCGGCGAACTTATGCTGCACGCCACCGGCCAAAAGGAAGCGGTTGAATCCTATCTCGCCTCATCGGGACTGGACTGGTCCCATCATCACTGATCCGGTTCCGCAAGCGCCAGCCGCGCCATTGCCATTGCTCCCTCGAAGGAACCGGCGGAAGCGATGAAGCGCTTGTTGTGGCAGAAGCCGGCGTCCGGCACGCCGGTAACCGCCGCCAGTTCCTCTCCCTGCAGGCCTGCCCATGAAGCAGGCAAATCCTTGCGTGCCTCGAAGCTGTCGGCAGCGGCGGGCACAGAATGCAGCAGGTAACGCTGCTCGGTGATGTTGTGGCTGACGACGAACAGCACCTTCGGCATCTCGTTGCGCACCAATGAGCCCCAGGGCAGCGCGGCATTCTTCACGAACAGCACCCTGCCCCCTTCCAGCGGCTGCGACTGCCGCACCTGATCGACGGCGCGCATGCCGCTCACCCGGAACTTGACTGCGTTGACCAGTACGTCCGCCATGATCGCCATCGCGCGGCGGAACCGCTCCAACCGCAATGCCTCGGCAGCCGCTGCATCGCCCGCCTGCTGCTCGTCAAGCCAGGTTGGATTGAAGCCGGAAACCAGCGCCGACATGCCATAGCTGCCGGGCGCATTGCGGGCCGCGCCGGTATCCGACATGTCCAGGTACTGCACCAGATCGCCATCGATCGCATAGGCGATCTGCTGCGCAGCATCCGGTTGGACGGGATATCCAATCGCCTGCGCGATCCGCGCGACGCAACGCCCGCCATGTGCTCTCCAGACCAGGCCCGCGCTCGCATATTCGACGCCGGACTGGCGCCTGCCGTCGAAGCCCTTCTGATGATGGTCGAAGCGCCCGGTCTGCGGATCCCAGATGCCGCCGACGTCCACCGCGAAATCGGCCGTGCGGATCAGTTCGGGGTCGCGGGTGCGGATCAGTTCGCAACCGGGGAATACGATATCGAGCACCGCGACGGCGAACACGTCATCCGCATGGAATTTTCCTGAATGGGTTGCAATGATCATGACGATGCTGCTTTCTGGGTCCGGGCAGGCCAGTGTAGCGCACCCTCAGTAGGCGGCGGGGAAGCCGTGTAACATGTTTGCTTATGGACAATCTTAGTCACTCCGTCGTCGGCCTGGCTGTCGGCGAATTCGTGCATCGCAGCCTGCCGCAGGAGGCTGATGACGAGCGCCAGCGCACCCGTCGCCGCCTGCTGCTGCTCTCCTGCTGGACCGCGAGCAATTTCCCCGACCTCGATCTTGTTCTCACGCCCCTGCTGCCGGAACCGCTCGGCTATCTGCTCCATCATCGCGGACATACGCACACGCTGCTCTATGCGATTCCGCAAGCGCTGCTGCTGTGGGCCGCGATCCGGCTGCTCTGGCCGTCGGCGCGCAGGCTGCTGAAGGAAAGCGCCACCGCGCGTAGCGGTATGCTTTTCAGTATCGTCCTCGGCTTTGCGCTGCACATGCTGATGGATTACCTGAACTCTTACGGCATTCACCCGTTTTATCCTTTCGACTCGCGCTGGCTGTACGGCGACATGGTATTCATTCTGGAGCCGGTGTTCTGGATTGCGTTCGGCGTGCCGATGGCAATGGCGGTCCAGCGTCCGGCGCTGAGAGCGCTGCTTCTCGCTTTGCTGATCGGCGTACCACTGTTCTTCACCATCCGCGACTATCTTTCATGGGCTTCGTTTGCGGCTCTCGCATTCATTGCACTCTTGATCGGAACGCTCCAGCGCAGCTCCGGCCCGAACGGCAGGCAGGGCCTGATCGCCGCACTCTGCGTCGGCCTCGCCTTCATCGGCATGCAGGGCTTCGCATCCGGGAAAGCGCGGCAACTTATTGCCTCGACTCTGCAAGAAAAAGACCCGACAAGCCGCTTCCTCGATGCATCGCTGACTTCGTTTCCGGCCAATCCAGTCTGCTGGAACTTCGTCTCGATGGAGAGCAACAACGACGCAGGAAACTACACGTTGCGGCGCGGTGTTCTGAGCCTGGCGCCGGAAATGCTGAGTCCCGCCGAATGTCCTACCAGCCTTTCCGGCAATCCGCCTGAGGGCGATGCGGCGCCCGCCATCGCGTTTCTGACCGAGGAGCATGGCAGCCTCGACATGCTGCGCAAGCTGAAGGCAAACAACTGCCATTTCGAAGCGTGGATGCGATTCGCCCGCGCTCCATCGGTCAATGAATCCACCGCATCGGACATCCGGTTCAGCGCCACACCGAACGGCAACTTCACCACGCTGGATCTTGCAAAGTTCGACGGCAAAGATTGTCCGCGTCTCGTCCCGCAGTGGGATTTTCCGAGGGCTGATCTGCTGGCGCGATAATTCGACCGACTACCCGCTTACCTGCTTCGTGTCGCACATTTCCATTGCACGCAGCACGACGAACGTTCCTCCTGCAAAGGCAGAGACCCGCTGAAAAAAATCCCTCACGCCTTTCAGGATGACAATGAGGGGAAGGGGATAAACGGAGTCCGATTAAGTTATGGCATGCCCGATCCTGCGAGGCGCGGTGCGACATGAACCAGCTTGATATGCTGCCGTGGCCGGGGCAGCGATTTCGGCGCCAACACAACCCGGCTGGCAGGCCGAACAGGGCCTGCAGCGGGCAAGACGACTGCCGCCGAATTGCCATCCACCTTGAACGTACTGACGATCTGCGCCAGCTCGCTGGCCTGGCCCTGCATAGCTTCCGATGCCGCTGCCGCTTCTTCCACCAGCGCCGCATTCTGCTGCGTCACCTGATCCATCTGCGCAATCGCCTGATTCACCTGCTCGATGCCGGCGGTCTGCTCGGCGCTGGCCGCCGCGATCTCGGCCATGATGTCGGTCACGCGTTTCACGCTCTCGACGATTTCTTCCATCGTCGAGCCAGCCTGATCCACCAGCTTGGCGCCGGCATCGACCTTTTCCACCGAGTTGTCGATCAGCGCCTTGATTTCCTTCGCTGCACCAGCCGAGCGCTGAGCCAGGCTGCGCACTTCGGATGCCACCACGGCGAAACCGCGCCCCTGTTCGCCGGCACGCGCGGCTTCGACTGCTGCGTTCAGCGCGAGGATATTGGTCTGGAACGCGATGCCGTCGATGACGGCGATGATATCGACGATTTTCTTTGACGATTCATTGATGGACGCCATCGTATTGACCACCTGCGCGACCACTTCGCCGCCCTTGCCGGCGACTTCTGAGGCGGAAGCAGCGAGCTGGTTGGCCTGGCGGGCGTTGTCGGAGTTCTGCTTGACGGTCGAGGTCAGTTCTTCCATCGACGACGCGGTTTCTTCCAGCGAGCTGGCCTGTTCCTCGGTGCGCGACGACAGGTCCTGGTTGCCGGCGGCGATCTGGCCGGAGGCGGTGGCGATCGCGTCGGTGCCGGAACGCACCCTGACGACCAGCGCGGCCAGACTGTCCTGCATCATCTTCATCGCGCTGACCAGGCTCGAGCTGTCGCTCTTGCTGGTGTCGATTGCCTCCGTCAGGTCGCCCGAGGCGATACGCCGGGCGATACCGACCGCGTAATCCGGCTCGCCGCCGAGCTGCTTCATTAC
>JAEZVM010000308.1 GCA_023420795.1 Pseudomonadota bacterium | reverse complement strand
CGAAGATCAAGCTGCGTCCCGATGCGGTGCTGCTGCAGACCATGCTGCTGCGCTCGATGCAGCAGGCGGTATACAGTCCCGATAACATTGGTCACTTCGGCCTTGCGTATGAGGCATATGCGCATTTCACCAGTCCGATCCGTCGTTATCCCGATTTGCTGACGCACCGGGCGATCAAGGCGATTTTGCAGGGCAAGCGTTACACGCCGACAGGAATCGAAACCAGCGCGCTCAATACGATGCTGTCGCCTGCCGCACGCAGGATGGCAGCGGAAGACAGGGCTGCCGGCAAGAAACGGAAAGAAGGTGAACTCGCCATCTGGGAGGCGCTCGGTGTTCATTGTTCGGCCAATGAACGGCGCGCTGACGAGGCGTCGCGCGATGTCGAGGCATGGCTGAAGTGCTATTTTATTCGCGACAAGCTCGGCGAAGAGTTTACCGGCACGATTTCCGGTGTCGCGCCCTTCGGTATTTTCGTCCAGCTCGATACGCTGTTCATCGAGGGGATGGTGCATGTCACCGAGTTGGGGTCTGATTACTTCCAGTATGACGAGGTGCGACATGAGCTGCGCGGCGAGCGCACCGGTATCCGTTATCAACTGACCGACCGGGTGACGGTGCAGGTAAGTCGTGTCGATCTCGATGCGCGCAAGATCGATCTGCGGCTGGTGAATGAACCGGATATCAGAACGGCGCTGAAAAACGAAGCGCGTCGTGCGGATACGGAGCAGACACGCGAAAGAAAAACGAAGGCGAAAGCCAAGGCCGCGCCGAAAAAGCCGGAATCAGCCAAGAACGCGAAAGCCAAACGCAGCAAGACAAGCACCTCAGCTGCGACAAAAGGCACTCGCTCTACCAAGGCGCACGCCAAGTCGGCCAAGAGAAAAAGATAAACATGAAAAGCAAAATGATTTTCGGCTTCCACGCCGTAACGGCGCGTTTGCGCCATGACGCGTCTTCCGTGGAAGAGCTCTATATCGATGCAAGCCGTCATGATCGCCGCATGCAGGAACTGCTGCGTGCCGCGGAAGCCGCCAAGGTGCGCATCATCCATGCGGACGACCAGCGTCTGAACGGCATGGTGGGCACGCGACGGCATCAGGGTGTGGTTGCCAAGGCCGGCCAGTTGTCGCTGGCGCGCAATCTGGATGAGCTGCTGGATGCAATCGAAGGACCGCCCTTGCTGCTGATCCTGGATGGCGTAACCGATCCGCATAATCTTGGCGCCTGCCTGCGTGTGGCGGACGGAGCAGGCGCACATGCCGTGATTGCACCGAAGGATCGTGCGGTGGGCTTGAACGCAACTGCTGCAAAGGTTGCCAGCGGCGCTGCGGACACTGTACCTTACATCACTGTCACCAATCTCGCCCGTACCATGCGGGAGTTGAAGGAACGCGAGATCTGGCTGATCGGCACCACTGACGATGCCGAAAAGAGCCTTTATGAAGCGGATTTTTCCGGACCGGCTGCGCTCGTCATGGGCTCCGAAGGGGAAGGCATGCGACGGCTGACGCGCGAGAACTGCGATGTGCTTGTCAGCATTCCGATGCACGGCGCGGTTGAAAGCCTCAACGTATCGGTGGCATCCGGCGTCTGTCTCTATGAGGCGCGCCGCCAGAGAGCATCTGGTCGCTGACCTGCGGTAACACTCCGACCAAAGCCCTGCTAATTGGGAGCAGCTCGCTTGCCTTGCCGATATAGGCAAAGCGCGCTACGACGCGTTAACATTACGGCTTCACCCAACCAATCCCATTTCTATGTTCAACCGCCTTCGCGAAGACATCGCCAGCATCATCGAACGTGACCCTGCCGCCCGTACGGCATGGGAGGTGCTGACCTGTTATCCCGGCCTGCATGCGATCGTCATGCATCGCTGGGCGCATGGATGCTGGAGGCATGGATGGAAATGGCTTGGGCGCTTCATTTCGCATATCGCACGCGGACTGACAGGCATCGAAATCCATCCGGGTGCAAAGATCGGCAGGCGCGTATTCATCGATCATGGCTTCGGCGTCGTGATCGGTGAGACGGCAGAGGTGGGCGACGACTGCACCATCTATCAGGGCGTCACGCTCGGCGGCACATCGCTCAGCAAGGGGGCGAAGCGCCATCCCACGCTTGAGCGCGGCGCAATCATCGGTGCGGGCGCGAAGGTGCTGGGCGGCTTTACGGTAGGCGAGGGGGCGAAGGTCGGTTCTAATGCCGTCGTCGTCAAGGAAGTGCCTGCGGGCGCGACTGCCGTCGGCAATCCTGCGCATATCGTGCAGAAGGATGCAGGCAAGCAGCGTGCTGAGGTTGCAGCGCGCGTGTTTGCCGCCTATGGCATCACGCCGAACGCGGAGGATGATCCTCTCTCGACTGCATTGCATAAACTGATTGATCATGCGGTTGCGCAGGAGCAGCAGATGCAGAAGATTCTGGCCGCGTTGAAGAACGCCGGCGTCGGTTGCGAAGTTCTGCCGCAAGCCGACAGAATCGATGCCGACCAGTTGAACAAGCTGGTCGAATGAGGAGATCGTCGTGACTGAACCGGATATTCCCGTCGCCGAGGCATCGGATGCGCTCGATCCGTTCGAGGTTCGGGTGCTTGCCGTGCTGGCAGAGAAAGAAGCGCTGACTCCGGATAATTACCCTCTGTCCTTGAATGCGTTGACCAACGGCTGCAATCAGCTGTCCAGCCGCGATCCGGTCATGAGCATCTCGGAAGAGACAGCGCAGGATGTGCTGCAGCGCCTGATACAGAAGAGGCTGGTATCCGAGGTGCGGCAGGCGGGTGCGCGCGTCGTCAAATATGAGCACCGCATGCGCATGAAGTGGTCTCTCGAGCAGGACAAGCTGGCGGTTCTGACAGTACTGATGCTGCGCGGCGTGCAGACTGCCGGCGAAATTCGTTCGCGCAGCGGACGTCTGCATGATTTTCCGAGTGTGGCTGGGGTGGAGACTGCCCTCCAATTCCTCATCGACAAGTTCCCGCCGCTGGTTGCGCGTCTTGCACGAACGCCTGGAACAAAGGAAGCACGTTATGCCCATCTGCTGGCCGGCGAAGAGTTCTCTGAGCAGCAGGAAATTGCAGCCAGTTCTTCATCGGGTGTGGAACTTTCGCGTCAGGATCGCGTCACGCAACTCGAAGCGGAAGTGGTCAGCCTGCGCAGCGAAGTAGAACGCCTGTCCGCGCAGTTTGAGGAATTCAGGAAGCAGTTTGACTAATCGCTTTCGCGGCGATGTCTTTACAGCGCCGTACCGTCGAATCCAAAACGCTGGAATGAACCGTCCGCATTGAGGGCTAGCCAGCCACCGCGAGCCGGCTCGGAATCGCAATCCCAGTCGGGAAGGACGTAGCGCACGCATTTCCCACCATGCGCGTGCATTTCATGTATTCCCGGCCGATGGGTATGGCCATGGATCATCGTCATTGCCCCGGTGGCTTCGTACAGCGAGGCAATCGCTTCCGCATTGACATCCATAATCTCATACGACTTACTCCGCTGGGCTTCTCGGCTGCCACTGCGCATGTCGGCGATGACTGCCTTGCGCTGTGCCAGCGGCATGCTCAGGAAGTGCTTTTGCCATTCCGGCTGGCGGACCTGCGCGCGGAACTTGATGTATGCGTGATCATCAGTGCATTGCGCATCGCCATGTGTCAGTACGAGGCTATGGCCGGCAATGGTGGTAACGAACGGATCGGGCAGAAGTGCGAGGCCTG
>JAEZVM010000276.1 GCA_023420795.1 Pseudomonadota bacterium | reverse complement strand
GTCGCCGCCGGCCTGATCGGTATCTATTCGGATATCGAGTTTTCATTCCTGCGCGCCGGGCTGTTCTCGGCCTTGCTGCTGCTGATCGGATTCGGACTGATCCGCATCCTGTTCGACATTCCGCGCTGGATACAGCGCATCGTCGCATTCTTCGGCGTGCTCGTATTTACCGCCTACCTCGTCTTCGATTTCAACCGGCTGAGCCTGGCGAGCGCAAACGATGCAGCGAACAGCTGGCCGGCGGCGATGAAAATTGCCATCAGCATTTACCTCGACATCATCAACCTGTTCCTGCAGCTGCTGGACTTGCTGAGCAAATGATCAGTCTGACGGCGTGCCACCGTTCAGCGGCGCATGCCGGAAGCAATCAACGCGATGGTCGTTCACCATGCCGATCGCCTGCATGTACGCATAGATGATGGTGGAGCCGACGAACTTGAAGCCGCGTTTCGACAGATCTTTCGAGATGCGGTCCGACAAGGGCGTGGTGGCCGGGATGGCAGAAGCCCATGCATTCTGCAGCGGCTTGCCATCGACATAGGTCCACAGGAAGGGAGCAAGGCCGCCAGCCTCCTCGCGCAGCCGCAGGTAGGCCTGCGCATTGTTGATCGTCGCTGCGATCTTGAGCCGGTTGCGGATGATGCCGGGATTGGCGAGCAGTTGCGCGACCTTGGCCGCATCGTAGCGGGCGATCTTTTCCGCGTCCCAGTTATCGAATGCGGTCCGGTAGTTCTCGCGCTTGTTCAGCACCGTTTCCCAGCTCAGGCCAGCCTGTGCGCCTTCCAGATTGAGCATTTCAAACAGCCGCGTCTCGTCATGGCAGGGCACACCCCATTCCTCGTCATGGTAGGCAAGATAGAGCGGGTTGGCCGGATTGGCCCAGGTGCAGCGGGTCGGTGTCATGGATAAGCTATTTGAGTCGGCGATAGCTTCCATTTTTACCACATGGGCAGTTAGACTCGCAGCCACCAATCCACTGAGAGCGAAAAGCAATGATCCACTGGCTCTATCTGTCCGTCGCCATCTTTTCCGAAGTCATCGCCACCTCCGCCCTCAAGGCAGCGGAAGGATTCACCCGGCCGTTGCCGTCGATGCTGACGGTGGCCGGTTACGCGCTGTCCTTCTATTGCCTTTCGCTAGCGCTGCGCGCGATACCGCTCGGCGTCGCCTATGCGGTCTGGTCGGGCGTGGGACTGGCGCTGGTTTCGGTAGTCGCCTGGTTCCTGTACCGGCAGGCGCTGGATACCGGCGCGATCATCGGCATTGCGCTGATCGTCGCCGGCGTGCTTGTGATTAATCTCTTTTCGAAGACATCCGCGCACTGAACGTCAGGCGCGACCGGTAATTACGGACCGGTAAGTGCGGAAGTGCTTGGGTTGCCGGGCGCAGCGGCCGTGGCGGTGACAGGCTGCTGGTCATCGACCCAGACCACATTATTGTCCACCGCATACAGCCGGCATGGCGCGCTGCTGTGCTTCTGGCAGTCGTTGAGCGCCTGCCGTTCCGGATCGTCGCCATCCTCCGCCCAGCTCCAGGCGCCGCTCGGCGATACCGCGAAGGCGCGCGGCGTGGATTTTTCGAGGAACACGCGATACTGCTCGCGGCCCCGGTCGCGCAGGTACGGAATCGCTTCGACGTTGTCGAGCGCAGCGTATATCGTTTCCGGAACCTTGACGCCATCATTGAGCGCATAGACGGTTTCGGTCGGCATGCCGAGCGACTGCAGGAATCGTTCTGTTTCCGGCCACCAGATCTTGACGCCGTCGCGGCTGCCGCTCATGCCGTGCGCATCCTTCTTGAACGGGCCGTAGGCGACCAGCCTCGCCGCGCCGCCTGCCCGCACATAGGCGTGATGCAAACGCGTCGCCAGTGCCGGGCCGAAGTGATGGTCGTTTTCGCCATAGAACCAGAGGCTCGGCAGCGGCGTCTTCGCACCGTAGCTGGCGAAGGCCTGCTCCAGCGATGCCTCCCACTGGCAACTGCCGCCGTGCATCTTCAGGCCGCCTGCAAAGTTGATCAGGCCTTTGACGCCGGGGAACTGGCGGGTGCCGAACGCCAGCGCGGTCAGGCCGCCATACGACTGGCCGGCGACGATGATGCGTTCCGGATCGACCCATGCCTGCATACGCAGGTATTCGAGCGCACCCTGCAGATCATCTGCCTGCAACTGGCCATGGGTGGTCATGTTGCAGCCGGGGTCCACGTAATCGCCGGTCGATTTGGAAAAGCCGCTGCGCATCGGGACCGCGACTGCATAGCCGCGCTTGACGAATTCCCTGCTGATCACGAGGAAGCGGTCGCGGTTCTGCGAGCGCGGATTACCAAGGGCCTTGCCGTGATTCATGATCACCAGCGGGAACGGGCCGTTACCGGGCGGCTTGAAGATGGTGGTTTCCAGTTCCACCGGTTTTCCGGCGGACATCGCCGGCATCATTACGACCTGCTCGTTGAGCGCAGTATCGAGTACTGCTGCCTGCGCGGAAGAAGCGCTTGTGAAAAATGCTGCTGCGAGAGCGAAAACACCGAGCACGGCGGTCCACTTCTTCGCGTTTCCCTTATGGTCAAAAATTCCTGACATATTCCGATCCACGTCGAATTGCAAACACATCGGCCCGCATGGCGAACCGCCGGATCACGCTTCGCGGTCTCTCTTGGCGTAGCGCAACGTTGCCCATTCTAAAGAGTGGGTTTCCACGCTTCAATACGCGTTTATGCAACTCGGAAAGGTTTTTTCAGGGAAATGTGTGTCTGTGGAAAGCGTTGACCGCTTGTCGTTGCAGGTACGGCAAGCAAAGCAATGCGAAAAGAGAAAGCGATTGTTTTTTCCATCACGCGCAACCTTTGCGGTGTCCAAAGGTCAATCGCAGACACCGTTTTGTAAGGAGGAAGCATGAAAGTTGACGTGTATAAACGCCCCGAGCAGGAAGGCCTTTATTCATATCTGGCGGTGCCCGAGGGGAAACCGATTCCTCATGAAGCGACCAACATCGACTGGGAAACGGCCGAGAACAATGTCGATCTCGACCCGAACAACGAGCCGGTGCTGGGCCTGTCGGCCGACGACGCGCTTGAGCAGATCAACGCAAAGGGATACGCGATCTCCAGCGTGCACAACAAGATCTCGATCGGCCCGGTCGTATGACTTTTTCATGGCGGCCGTTTTGCGCGGCAGCCGTTTATCCTTATTCAAGCAATCGCGAACAAGAGCAGAAAAATGGCGTGCGCTCCTTCCCCCATCACGGGGGAAGGCATATTTGATCAATCCCCCAATTCATCATGTGCCGCGCCGGCGGTCCATCCCTCCACCGGATCGAGCACGCTCGGCAAGCCGTAATGCGGACGCTGCGCCGCCCAAGCGGCAGCCACCGCGCACAGCACCGCATCCAGCCAGTCGGCAGTGCCGTCGTCGAGCACATGCCGGCGCAGCACGGCATCGAGCTGCAGCCTGACGCCCAGCGGATGCCTGCCCTGTTCCAGCGCCTCGACGATCAGCTCACGCGCGGTGCGCCGTTCCGGTGTCTGCTTCGCGCGCTCGTCGCTCTTGTATGACGCGCGCGTGACGGCGCGCGCCACCAGTCCCGGATAGCCTTCCAGAGCGATGCGTTGCGGATCGCCCGGATGCAGGCCGAAGACCGTGACGCCGGCGCGCAGCAGCCGCTGCGTGCCTTCATGGAACATGTAGGCAACCGGCGGATTCACCCATTTCATCGACGGGCTGGAACCGGCTGGCCGGTCGGTGGCGCGATGCGCAAACTTGTTGCCGATAGGGCGCGCATCGCAGAACGCCTTGAAGATGGTTCGCAATTCCGCCCGCGGCAGCGCCGCGCAATGCTCGACCAGACTGGCCCAGGTCTGCGGCCAGCCGAGATGTTCGACCAGCTCGCGCGACAGGCCGAACGGAAAATCGAAGGCACCGATCCACGGGCCGGGCTGTGCCAGCCACGTTTCATACGAGTCCCAGCCGGCATGGCTTTCGATGCGCTCGATGCGCAGCAGATCGCCCGCGAGCCGGCCGTGGGCGACCGTGATCGGCTTGGCGCGTCGCGGAGCGGAAGTGAAATCGACGCCGACGATATGCATGTTCATGTGCGGATGATGCGCAGGTTTTATTTCAGGGAATTATCCGGCAGAAAAACAGGTCCAATGGTCAAGGCATCGGGATCGCCCAGAATTCCAAGAACGAGAGCGCCGCAATGAAACGGTCATGGACAACAGCCGGAGTCGTACAGCGCATCCTGCGTGATTGCACCGCCCTTTTCATTTTCAGCATGCTAGCCGGCTGCGCGAGCCTGCCCGACGTCAGCCGCCTCAGCGAACGCGGCCGCATCGGGCACGGCGATCCGACCATCGTCAGCGCGCGCGGCGAACTGCCGGACGCGAAGGCGCAGGCGCTGCTCGAACGCATGGCCAGGCGCGCGGGGCCGACCGACATTCTCACGAAGCACATCGCCGCCGAGGAAGCGATCAGCGGTCAGCCTCTGGTCGCCGGCAACAAGGTCACACTGCTCGACGACGGCCCCGCCACGATGCGCGCGATGATGGATGCGGTGCGCGAGGCGCGCGATCACATCAACCTGGAAACCTATATCTTCGAAGCCGACGAAGTCGGCAACCGGCTGGCCGAGCTGCTGATCGAGAAAAGCGCGTCCGGCGTGATCGTGAACCTGATTTACGACAGCGTCGGCGGACTCAGCACGCCGCGCGAATTCTTCGACCGCATGCGCAAGGCCGGTATCGCGGTGCTCGAATACCATCCGGTCAATCCGCTGCAGGCGTGGGGCGACTGGGAAATCAACCAGCGCGACCACCGCAAGATACTGGTGGTGGACGGGCGCGTCGCGTTCACCGGCGGCGTCAACATCAGCCGGGTCTATGGCAGGAGCTCCAGTTCCGTGCTGCGCAGCGGTCGCCGCCAGCCGGATCCGCCGGACACGAAGCACGCTGCCTGGCGCGACACGCACATGCAGATCGAAGGGCCGGCCGTCGCGGAATTCCAGAAACTGTTCCGCGAAACCTGGCAGCGCGAAACCGGCAAGCCGCTGCGCGCGGCCAACTACTTTCCGGCGCTGG
>JAEZVM010000261.1 GCA_023420795.1 Pseudomonadota bacterium | reverse complement strand
CGACCGCATCTGCGTATTCCTGTCGCTGCACCTGCTGGACTTCGCGACCGACGTGCTGATGATCACAATGACGGCGGTGATCCTGGTGTCGATCAATCCGTGGCTCGCGCTCGTTACCTTGCTGCCGCTGCCCTTCATCGCATGGATGATCCATGTGGTGCGCGACAGGCTGCGGCACGGCTTCGAAAAGATCGACCGCGTCTGGGGCGAAGTGACCAATGTACTGGCAGATACCATTCCCGGCATCCGTGTCGTGAAGGCGTTCGCGCAGGAAAAGCGTGAAGCCGCGCGCTTTCGCGAAGCGAACCGGCACAACCTGCTGATCAACGACCGCGTCAACAAGGTGTGGTCGCTGTTCTCGCCGACCGTCACCTTCCTGACCGAGATCGGCCTGCTGATCGTGTGGGCGGTCGGCATCTGGCAGGTGTCGCAGGGCGACATCACGGTCGGCGTACTGACGGCCTTCCTCGCCTACATCGGCCGCTTCTACACGCGGCTGGATTCGATGAGCCGCATCGTGTCGGTCACGCAGAAGGCCGCCGCGGGCGCCAAGCGCATTTTCGACATCCTCGACCATGTATCGAGCGTGCCGGAATCGCAGAACCCGGTGCACCTGCAAAAGATCGAGGGCCGCATCGACATCCGTAGCGTCGGCTTCCGCTACGGCAACCGCGCGGTGCTGCGCAATGTCGATCTGGCGATCCAGCCGGGCGAGATGATCGGTCTCGTCGGCCACAGCGGCTCCGGCAAGAGCACGCTGGTGAACCTGATCTGCCGCTTCTATGACGTGTCCGAGGGCGCGATCATGGTCGATGGCGTCGATATCCGCCAGTTGCCGGTGGCCGAATACCGTCGCCATATCGGCCTGGTGCTGCAGGAGCCCTTCTTGTTTTTTGGCACCATCGCCGACAACATCGCCTACGGCAAGCCGGGCGCGACGCGCGAGGAGATCATTGCCGCCGCGCGCGCCGCAAACGCGCATGAATTCATCCTGCGCCTGCCGCACGGCTACGACTCTCTGGTCGGCGAACGCGGCCAGACCTTGTCCGGCGGTGAGCGCCAGCGCATCTCGATCGCGCGCGCGCTGTTGATCGATCCGCAGCTGCTGATCCTCGACGAAGCGACATCCTCCGTTGATACCACCACCGAGAAGGAAATCCAGAAGGCGCTCGACAACCTGGTGCGTGGCCGCACCACCATCGCGATCGCGCACCGCCTGTCCACGCTGCGCCAGGCCGACCGGCTGGTGGTACTGGACAAGGGCCAGATCGTCGAGGTCGGCAAGCATGAGGAATTGCTGGCGCGCGAGGGCGCGTACTACCGGCTGTACCAGGCGCAGCAGCGGCTCGCAGAGAACGAGGCGCTGGAAGCGATGGCTAAGTCCGAATCCACCGAAAGCATCGCATGAGCACTTTTTCCCTGACCCGCAACGCGTTCGGCAAGCTGGTGTTTTCCGATGCAAACGGCACGCATGAGGGCGTGGTGCCGGTGCGCGCGTTCCCCGTCGCCGCGCCGGAATCCGGCATCGCGCTGGTCGATGCGGACGGCCATGAGCTTGCGTGGATCGATCGTCTCGCCCACCTGCCGGACCACATCCGCGCACTGCTCGAAGAAGAACTGAAGAACCGGGAATTCCTGCCGGAGATCAAGCGACTGCGCCATGTATCGAGCTTCGCGGTGCCCAGTACCTGGGAAGTCGAAACCGACCGCGGCACGGCCAGCTTCGTGCTGAAGGGCGAGGAAGACATCCGCCGCATCGCGCACGACACGCTGCTGATCGCCGACAGTCATGGCGTGCAATTCCTGATCCGCGACCTGCAGGCGCTGGACAAGGCCAGCCGCAAGCTGCTCGACCGCTTCCTGTAGCCCTGTTCGCAGGGTTTTTTTCTTTTTGCTTCACCGCCCGTACTGGGGCAGCTTTTCTGCTGCGCCCACTTTCTGCATTACGCCACAGAAACAAAATTGCGCGATCGCAAATTGTTGCTCTATCGATTCTTTCCCTACAGCTCTTTTCGCGTATGTTGGCTCCTCCATTTTGCACAACAAGAATGCGCTCAAGCCGCATCAGAGGGCATACCGCCCGCAGCCGAGAGGAGACCACCAGTGGAAAACAGATATCTGAAAAACGGAGCTCTAATTGTCAGCATCGCATTCTGGCTTGCAGGATGCGGTGGTGGCGGGGGTAGTGGCAACAGTACGGCCGCACCATCAGGCGGCGACAATCCGGCCCCAGGCGGAAGCACCTCGCCGGTCGTCGAAACGCGTGCGCAGGACGGCCGCACTTTCATCCCGCCTGACCCCACCGCGCAAGCCGACTATGAACCCGCCGCCGACGGCTCGCCCGGCTTCAAAGCTCTAGCTGGCAGCACTGTCGTCACCGATCGCTGGGCGGGCGTGCTGAACGGCGCCGGCTATCGCATCGAAGTGCCGCAGAACTGGAACGGCAAGCTGGTGATGTATGCGCATGGCTACGTCGGACCGGTGGCTGCGCTGAGCATCACCATGCCGTCGATCCGCAGGTACCTGATCGAAAATGGCTATGCATGGGCCGCTTCGAGCTACAGCAAAAACTACTACGACGTGCGCGCCGGCGTGGAAGATACAAATGCGCTGGCCGCCAGTTTCCGGCAGATCGCGGCGCAAAGAGGCCGCACTCTTTCCGCTCCGGAAAAGACCTATATCATCGGCCATTCGATGGGCGGCCATGTTGCCGGCGCGGCGATCGAGGAAGAAACCCGGAATACCGCGATCAACAAGTACGCCTACCACGGCGCGGTACCGATGTGCGGCGTAATGGGCGATACCGAGCTGTTCGATTACCTGGCCGCCTATCAGATCGCCGCCCAAGCCCTTGCCGGCTATCCGAACCATCCGATCGATCGTTTCGAGGAAATCGCTCCCGCTGTACGCTCCGTATTGTTCGCATACTTCAGCATCTGGCCGACTGAGCACGGCAAACAACTGCTGCAGACTGTCAAGTATCTCAGCGGCGGCGAGCGCCCGGCGTTCATAACTGGTTATGCGAATACGCCGCTGCAGGAAGTAATCTGGGGCACCTTTGGCAGCGACGGCACCGTCGATGGCATCCTGAACAAGAGCACGCTCGACACCAACCGCTTCGTCTACCAGCTGGATACCACCCCCGCCCTGTCGGCGGCGGAACAGGCATTCAACGCGGCGGCACCGAAGCTGACCGCCGCTCCGGATGCCAACGCCGCCCGTACCGACGGCCTGCGCTGGATTCCGAAGATTAACGGCCAGTTCAATGTTCCCGTGGTGACCCTGCACACGCTCGGCGACCTGTACGTCCCCTTCAGCATGCAGCAGATCTACCGCAAGCGGGCCGACGCACAGGGCAGCGGCGCATGGCTGGTGCAGCGCGCAATCCGGGCGCCCAGCCACTGCGACTTCACCGTGCAGG
>JAEZVM010000233.1 GCA_023420795.1 Pseudomonadota bacterium | reverse complement strand
CTTTATCGGATTCTTACAAGGAGCTTGTCATGAAAAAGACTGTTTCTCTCGCAATGTTTCTGTCGGCGGTGACGTTGGCCGCTTCTTCCTTCGCCGCCGGTCCTGGCGGGCAGGGCGGCATGGGTGGTGGAATGGGAGGTGGCATGGGCGGCCCTGGCCGCATGGCATTCGACCAGTCGAATGTGCGTGGCTGGTCGCTGATGACGCCGGAAGAGCGCATCGAGCACCGGGACAAGATGCACAGCATCCAGACCTATGACGAATGCAAGGCCTATCAGGAAGAGCATCACAAGCTGATGGAGAAGCGCGCGAAGGAGAAAGGGGCGAAGCTGCCGGCGCCGCGCTACAACGCCTGTGACCGGATGAAGGCGCGTGGCTTCCTCAAATAATCTGCGCAAAAAAACGGCGCACCTGCAGATGTAGGTGCGCCGGGTGAAGGAACTGCTTAATGGCTGGTGCCAGCCGAGCGCGTGACCTTGTTGTGCACGTTGTACTTGCCGGACGGCTTCTTCATCTTCAGGCGCTTGACTTCCTTCAGCGTCGCCGCCTCATAGATCACCAGTTCGCCGTCGTTTTCCCAGATGCTGACCAGCGCGTACTTGCCGTCGCGGGTGAACTCGGTGTGCGCAGCAACCTTGCCTGGGCTCGGGCGCAGGCGTGCCACCACTTCCAGCGTCTGCTTGTCGATCAGCTGGATCGTGTCGCGGTGATCGCGGCTGTTGAACGCATCCACCCACGCATACGGCGTGTTCTCGTGGCTGCGCATGAAGAAGCCCGGACCGTCGGTCTTGATCTGTTTGACCGTTTTCCAGTTCGTCATGTCCACCACGGTGACCAGTCCTTCCTTCAGGTTCGGCGTTGCCAGAACCGGCTTGCCCTGGTAATCCCAGGTGATGCCGGAACCGAGGTGCGGCATGCCGGGCAGATCGACGCTGGCCACCTTGCGCTTCAGGTCGAGATCGACGATCTGGCTCTTGCCTTCGCGCGAGGTGCCGATCAGGTACTCGTAAGTGCTGTTGAAGAAGAAGTCGTCGAGATAATCCTCGGTCTTGATGCGCAGCGGCGGGAACGGCCCTTCGATCGGGATGCCTTCCCCCATCTTGTAGTCATGCACCAGCCCCTGATAGACCGGCGGTGCCTTGTCGTCGTAGGTCATTTCCCAGACTTCCGGAATGTCCTTCAGCGCAGCGACGAAGCTCTTGCGCGGCGCGGCGTCATACACCGCCGACACGCGCGAGGTCTTGCCCTTGCCGTCCTTGACGTCGATCACGCGGATCGGCGTCATCGTCTCGGTGTCGATTGCGACCAGCGTGTGCGGCAGGTAGTTCGCCACCATCGCATAGCGGCCGTCGCTGGAAATGGCGAGGTTGCGGGTGTTGATGCCGGCACGGATCTCGGCGATCAGCTTCAGGTTCCAGATGTCGTATTTCGCTACCCAGCCGTCGCGCGATGCGAAGTACACGTAGCGGCCGTCCGGCGAGAACTTCGGGCCGCCGTGCAATGCGTAGCGTGTCGGGAAGCGGGTGATCGGCTCGAACTTGTCGCCGTCGAGGATGGTCGCGTGATGGTCGCCGAGTTCGACGACCACGAACAGGTTCAGCGGATCGGCCTTGAACACCGGCTTGTTGCCGAGCGTGCCGGACTTCACATGCTCAATGCGCGATGCGCGGATTTCATCCATGCCCCAGGCCGGCGTCTTTTCCAGCGGCGTGTAGATCATCTCGGCCAGTGCCTTGATCTCGTCGGCCGACAACTGGCTGGAGAATCCCGGCATCTGCGTGGCGATGCGGCCTTCGGCGATCGTGGTGACGGCAGCCGGCTTGCGCAGGCGTTCCAGGTTGCCGGGCAAAAGTGCCGGACCGGTGCCGCCGAGACGGTCCGCGCCGTGGCAGGCCGCGCAATGCTTCATGTACAAGGCGTTGGCATCCGCAGCCCAGGCTGACGAGCCGTACCACAAGGCGAGCACGGCGGCTGCGCCGGTCAATAAAGTGCGTCCGATCATGATGCGCTCCCAGCACGGATTTTGAAATACGGTTTCAGTTGCACCCGTTCACGCTCGCCTGACACGCCGATTTCTTCGTCGGACAGGTAGCACGCAGGATCTTCCTGCCACGGGTCGCCGGTCAGTTGCTGCGCACGCACGCGGGTGTTGCCGCCGCAGACGTCGAAGTAAGTGCACTCGCTGCAGCGGCCCTTGACCTGGCGCGGCACAGCTTTCAATCCCGCCATCAGCGGATCGGACGTGTCCATCCAGATCTCGGAGAACTTGCGGTCGCGCACGTTGCCGAGGTTGTGATGCCACCACATCGTGTCCGGATGCACATTGCCGAGGTTGTCGATGTTGGCGACATTCACGCCCGATGAATTGCCGCCCCATTGGGCAAGCTTGGCGCGCAGATGCGCTTCGCGTTCCGGCATGCGGCGGCGCAGCCAGTGCAGCAGGTAGACGCCGTCGGCATCGTTGTTGCCGGTGACAAATTCCTTTTCGATGCCGCGCTGCTGCGCGTCCCAGCAGGTATCGAACAGCAGGTCCATCGCATTGCGCGTGGTTTCCAGAAAGGCGTCACGTGCGCGGTTGGTATTGCCGCGGCCTGCGTAGTTCAGGTGCGACAGATAGAACTTATGGATGCCTTCATCGTCCACCAGCTTCAGAAGCGCCGGCAGGTCGTGCGCATTGCCTTGGGTGAGCGTGAAGCGCACGCCGACCTTGATGCCGTTGTCGCGGCACAGGCGCACGCCTTCCAGCGATGCATCGAAGGCGCCTTCCTTGCGGCGGAACATGTCGTGCGTGCCCTTGATGCCGTCAAGGCTGATGCCGACGTAGTCGAAGCCGATGTCGGCGATCTTGTCGATGTTGCTCTTGTCGACCAGCGTGCCGTTGGTGGACAGGGCGACGTAGAAGCCCATCTCTTTCGCATGCCGGGCGACCTCGTAGATGTCCGGGCGCAGCAGCGGTTCGCCGCCGGACAGGATCAGCACCGGCACGCGGAAAGCGCGCAGATCGTCCATCACCGTGAACACTTCTTCGGTCGACAGTTCGCCGGCATAGTCGGTGTCGGCGGACAGGGCATAGCAATGCTTGCAGGTGAGGTTGCAGCGCCGGATCAGGTTCCAGATCACCACCGGACCGGGCGGCTTGCGCGCCGGCCCGAGCGGCGTCGGCTCGGCGATCTCTTTCATGTACTGACTGATACGAAACATGGCTTTCCTTTATCCGGCCAGTCGAAGGCCGGTTTTCTTCAAAATTCGTGTGCTGAACAGCACGTCATGGCTGCGCACGTGCTCGCCAAGCAGCGCCTTGATCTGCGCAATCTGTTCGGCGACCTCGTCGCGGCTCTTGCCGTGCACCATCGCAAACAGGTTGTACGGCCAGTGCGGCAGGTGGCGCGGGCGGCGGTAGCAGTGGGTGACGAAGTCCAGTTTGCCGACCAGTTCGCCGAGCTGATCGACGACCTCGTCCGGCACGTCCCATACCGTCATGCCGTTGGCGCGGTAGCCGATCGCGTAATGGTTCGGTACCACGCCGATGCGGCGGATCACGCCTTCTTCCTGCATGCGGCGCATGCGTGCCATTACTTCCTCGGCGTCGAGGTTCAACTGCTCGGCGATCGCATGGTAGGGGCGCGCAACCAGCGGCAGGCCCTGCTGGGTGGCGACGATGATCGCGCGGTCGATGGCATCCACAGTTACACCTTCAATTTCATTTCGACGAAGTACTCGCGCGACTTCGGGAAGTTGAATACTTGGCAGCCGGTGTCGGCTTCTATGCGTTCGATGACCTTGGCGATTTCATCCGGCGTCTCGGTCGCGATCACGAACCACATGTTCAGATGGTTGTCACGCGCATAGTTGTGCGCGATCTGCGGCAGCGCGTTGACCTGCTGCGTCACTTCATCGAACCGTTCTTCCGGCGCGCGCAAAGCGGCCAGCGTGAACGCGCCGCCCATGCGCTCGATCTGGTACATCGGGCCGATGCGCGTCAGCACGCCGCGTTCGCGCAGGCTGGCAAGCCGTGCCAGCAATTCATCTTCGGTAATACCAATGCGCTGCGCTGCCTCCAGATACGGCCTCTCGCACACTGGCAGGTCGCCCTGCAGCGTGTTGATGATGGAGCGATCGATCTCATCCATTGACGACCTCGCGGGCGGGGGCGTAATGTGCGCCGCGCTGCTTGAAGCGGCGGCAGGAGAACAGCACGTCATGCGGGTGGGCGGAAAGTTCGCAGATGTCGGATAGTTTGGACAGGCGCGCGGCGACATCGTCGCGGTCCTTGCCATGAATCATGCAGAACAGGTTGTAAGGCCAATCCGGCAACTGCCGCGAACGGCGGTAGCACAAGGTGACGCGGCCGGTAGCGGCGATGCGCTCGCCCACGGCATCGACCAGTTCATCCGGTACGTTCCAGACCGCCATCGCATTCGCGGTATAGCCAAGCGCGTGGTGACGCACGATCACGCCGAAACGCTTGATCACGCCGTCGTCCAGCCAGCAACCGATGGTATCGATCGCTTCCGCCTCCGGCATGCCGAGACCGGCGAATGGCCGGGCAACCAGCGGTAGGCCATCCTGCAGCGCAGCAACCAGCGACAGTTCCTTCGCGCTCAGCTGAAGCATCGCAGGACGAGGTGTGGATGCAAGCGTGCGGGCGGGCGCGTGAGTGGGTACGGCCAGGTCGAATCCGAGGTCGATGTGATACTGCTCCAGCATCGGCAGCACCAGCACAGGCCCGCATTGGCAAGTTGTTTCGATTTCCTGCATGACTTCCCGCAGGCGGGCTTGAGAGGGCGCGGTCACGACGAACCACAGGTTGAAGCGGTGTTCGCGCTGGTAGTTGTGGTTCACTTCCACGAAGTCGTTGACCAGCGCCGCCACTTCTTCGAGACGTTCTTGCGGAACCGACAAGGCGGCCAGCGCGCTGTCGCCGATTGCATGCGGCTGGAACACTGCGCCGACGCGGCTGATCACGCCCGCCTGCTGCAGGCGGCGCAGACTGTCGATCACTTCTGCCTCAGTAGTGTTGAGCTTGCTTGCCAGATTGGCAAACGGGCGCGGCAGCAGGGGGAAATCGCGTTGAAAGGAGTTCAGCAGCGCAAATTCATGTTCGCTGAGAGCGGTGGGGTGAGGCTTCATTGCGCAGGTATCTCCGTGTATCGCAGAATGCCGGCGGCGTTGGATATTCGTGCTGGCCGGCTTTCGTGTTATACGGAGAATGCCCGACAGGAAATATAGCTTCCTTAACCCAGGTCAATTTTTTCCGGACTTGGCAAAGGTAGATTTCGGTCGGTGCAGATAGCTGCACATTGGCATCGAGGACTTGCAGAATGACTAATCCATCCAGCCGCCGCAATTTTTTGCGCGGCCGATTCTCGGCCCGGAAAGGGCCGCTGCGCCCGCCGTGGGCGCTGGTTGAAAACGACTTCCTGAACGCCTGCACCCGATGCGGCGATTGCACGCGCGCCTGTCCGACAAAAGTGATCAGCGAGCGTGATGCCGGCTATCCGGTGATGGATTTTTCCGCAGGCGAATGCACGTTCTGCGGCGAGTGCGTCAGCGCATGCAAGAAAGGCGCTCTGAAGCGCGTGGAAGGGCAGCCGCCATGGCCGGCAAAGGCGGCGATAGGCGAGCAGTGTCTGGCGCAGCGCCGCATCGAATGCCGCATCTGCGGCGACCAGTGCGAGGCGCGCGCCATCCGCTTTCCGCTGAAAGCCGGCGGCATCGCAGCACCTGTGCTCGACAGCGCGCTGTGTACCGGATGCGGCGCCTGCGTGGCCCCGTGTCCTGCGGGGGCAATCAAGGTTGCGTGATTTGCCAGCCTGCGGGCACGGCAGGTTGATAGAAAAAACGGGGAGCGCGGGCTCCCCGTTTTTGTTGCGTGCCCGTTTTCCGGTTTACTTGCCGGCGGCCTTTTTCACCAGCTTGTCGCCCTTGAATGTGTTGTCAACCAGCGGCGGCGCATCGACCTGCGGCACGTGGCATTGCGTGCAGTTGTAGCGGGCTGGCGTTGCGTCCGCATGCTTCTTGCCTTCGCGGTCGATGAAGTGGCTGTCGCCGATCACCGGTGCGTTGCTCTTCTTCGCCATTGCGGCGCTGTGGCATTCGAGGCACTGGTTGCCTTCGAGGTTGATTTCGTCGAATTTCTCAACCGCATGCGGCACCACCGGCGGCTGCGTGCTGAAGGTTCGCGTAACAGGTGTCTGCCGGCCCGGCTTGCCGCCGACATAGGTTTTTACGTCCGCGACCGGGTCCGGCGCGGATACCTCGATGCCGCGTATCGACTTGGCGCTTTCCTGTGCAAAGGCCAAAGCGGAAAAACAGACTGCCGCTGTAGTGATCGCAAATTTCAGGGTCTTGTTCATGATTAATGCTCCCTATTGGTAGGATGAATTCAGTGTTGAACCGGCGTATTGCCGGCGTTTTCCAGCCGTATCTCGACCCGCTTGTTGAAACGCGAGCCGAGGACAAAAACATCTTTGGAACAGACATCGATGCAGCGTGCGCAGTTGGTGCAACTGGACGACAGGATCACCGGGCCGATGCCTTTCTTCTCGCCCTTGAGCGCCGGTGAAATCACCAGCGGTTCCGGGCATACCGCGTAGCAGTCCATGCAGTCGTTGCAGTCGCCGCGCCGCCGCGCCGACACGCGCAGCAGGCTGCGCTTGCCAATCAGGCTGTAGAAAGCGCCCATCGGACAGACATGCGAACACCAGCCGCGGTTGGCGACGAACAGATCGAACAGAAATACTGCCAGCACGATCGCCCATGCAAAGCCGACGCCGAAGATCAGGCCGCGATGCAGCATCGACACCGGGTTGACCAGCTCCCATGCAAGCGAACCGGTGATCGCCGCCAGAGCGAGCACCATGCCGAGCATCCAGTAGCGCGTATTGCGCGACAGCCGTGCACCGTCCTTGATGCCGAGACGACGCCGCAGCCAGCTTGCACCGTCGGTCACCATGTTCACCGGGCACACCCAGGAGCAGTACACCCGGCCGCCGACCAGCGCATAGAACGCGATAACAATCGCCACGCCGATCAGCGCCAGCTTCTCCGGGACATGTCCGGTCAGCACCGATTGCAGCAGCATGAACGGATCGGCCAGCGGCAGCGTGTCCAGCGTCAGGCTGTAGCTCAGGTTGCCCTTCACGATCCATATGCCGGCCAGAGGACCGAGCAAAAACAGCGTCAGGATCGAGAGCTGGCTGATGCGCCGCGCCAGCAGCCATTTGTGCGCGCCGAACCAGCCCTTTGCTTCAAGGGCTTCCTCGCCGATTTTCAACTTGCTCATCGCGGCACCTCATCGGGTAAGTGGCTGGCCGAATCGCCACCCGGCATGCCGGATGGTGAGGAGCCATCCAGGCCCGGTGGCAGGCTGGGCACCACAGTCGCCGGCGCGCTGCCAGGCGCTCCGGCACCCGCAGGGCCGAACTGCTGGCTGGCCGGGTCGAAGTGGCCTTCCAGCGTGACGCCCTCCGGCAAGCGATCCGGCAAGTCGATCAGGCCCTTGTCCTCGACCAGCGACTTGCCGGCCTTGGACTTTTCTTCCCAGCCGATGCGGTAGTGCTGGCCGTGCGCGCCCTTGGCAACCTTGATCGGCAATACCTTGATCGATGGTTCCTCGGTGATGCAGGCCTTCTCGCACTTGCCGCAGCCGGTGCAGTAATCGGAATGCACGGTCGGAATGAACATCGCGTGCCGCCCGGTGCGGGTGTTCGGCCGCACCTCCAGTGTGATCGCCTTGTCGATCACCGGGCAGACGCGATAGCAGACCTCGCAGCGCATCCCCAGGAAGTTCAGGCAGGTTTCCTGGTCGATCAGTACCGCCAGCCCCATCTTCGCCTTGGTGATGTCGGTCAGTTCATGATCGAGCGCACCGGTGGGGCAGGCTTTCACGCACGGGATGTCCTCGCACATCTCGCAGGGGAGATTGCGGGCCATGAAGTACGGCGTGCCCGTCGGTACCTGCGACTCGGGCCTGGCTAGCTCGAGAATGTTGTACGGACAGTCACGCACGCACAGGCCGCAACGAATGCACGCGCCGAGAAAGTCATCCTCGGCGAGCGCACCCGGCGGACGGATCGCGAACGGCGGCAGCGCCTTGGCCTGTTTGCTGTACAGCGACAGGCCGAGACCGAGCATGCCGACGCCGCAAGCCATCTTCGCGGCATCGAGCATGAACTGACGCCGGTCAACGGTGCGGACCGGTGAACTTGGAGATTTCTTTTCTGCAGGCATGATTGATCACCAACAAGCCAGACAGCATGCGGCCAGCGGCGAACGGATTGCTTCCGCCGCCGGCCGCCCCGGGACTTCTTACGCCTTTACCACCTTGCAGGCGCACTTCTTGAAGTCCGTTTCCTTCGACAGCGGACAAGTGGCGTCCAACGTCAGCTTGTTGACCAGGCGGTGCTCGTCGAAGAAGGGCACGAAGACCAGCCCGACCGGCGGCTTGTTGCGGCCGCGAGTCTCCACGCGCAGCTGGATCTCGCCACGGCGCGTACTGACTTTGACCACATCACCGCGCTGCAGGTTGCGCTTCTTCGCGTCTTCCGGATGCATGTAGATCATGGCGTCCGGCATCGACTTGTACAGCTCCGGCACGCGGCGCGTCATCGAGCCGGTATGCCAGTGTTCCAGCACACGGCCGGTGCACAGCCACAGGTCGTACTCGTTGTCAGGCATTTCGGCCGCCGGCTGGTAGGGCAGGGCGAAGATTACCGCCTTGCCGTCCGGGTGGCCGTAGAACTTCACGCCTTCACCCTTCTTCACATACGGATCGTAGCCTTCGCGGAAGCGCCACAGCGTTTCCTTGCCGTCCACCACCGGCCAGCGCAGGCCGCGCGCCTTATGGTACGTGTCGAAGTCCGCCAGATCGTGTGCATGACCACGGCCGAATGCAGCGTATTCCTCGAACAGGCCTTTCTGCACATAGAAACCGAAGGCCTTTGATTCGTCGTTGTCGAAGCCCTTGTAGGTCTGCGACAGCGGGAACTTGTTGACCTGCCCGTTCGCGTACAGCACCTCGTACAGCGTCTTGCCCTTGTACTCCGGGTTCTTGTCGAGCAGCTCGGCCGGCCATACTTCATCGGTCTTGAAGCGCTTGGAGAACTCGATGTACTGCCACAGGTCGGATCTGCCTTCGCCCGGTGCCTTCACCTGCTGGCGCCAGAACTGGGTGCGGCGCTCCGCGTTGCCGTAGGCGCCTTCCTTCTCGGTCCACATTGCGACCGGCAGGATCAGGTCGGCCGACATCGCTGACACTGTCGGGTAGGCGTCGGACACGACGACGAAGTTGTCCGGATTGCGCCACCCCGGGAAGATTTCGCCGTTGATGTTCGGACCCGCCTGCATGTTGTTGGTGGTCGAGGTCCAGTAGAAATTGATCTTGCCGTCTTTCAGCAGGCGGCTTTGTGCAACCGCGTGCGCGCCGACCCAGTCCGGAATCGTTCCGGCTGGCAGCTTCCACAGTTTCTCGGACAGTTCGCGATGCTTCGGATTGGTCACCACCATGTCTGCCGGCAGGCGGTGTGCAAACGTGCCGACCTCGCGTGCGGTACCGCAAGCGGACGGCTGGCCGGTCAACGAGAACGGGCTGTTGCCCGGCTCGGAGATCTTACCCACCAACAGGTGCACGTTGTAGATCATGTTGTTGACCCAGGTGCCGCGCGTATGCTGATTGAAGCCCATGGTCCAGGTGGACATCACCTTGATCTTCGGATCGGCGTAGATCTTCGCCAGCCTCTCCAGGTTTTCCTTCGGTACGCCGGAGATTTCATGCGTCTTTTCCAGAGTGTATTCGGATACGAAAGCCTTGAATTCGTCGAAGGTCATCGGCGATGCCGCCATCGGATTGCCCTTGGGCTTGCCGTCCGCACCCGGATAGCCGTTGTTGCCGGCGGCCTGTTCGAGCGGATGGTTCGGGCGCAGGCCGTAACCGATATCGGTCACGCCCTTCTTGAAGTTGACGTGCTTCGCAACGAAGTCCTGATTGACCGCGTTGTTCTGGATGATGTAGTTGCAGATGTAGTTCAGGATCGCCAGATCGCTCTGCGGCTTGAAGATCAGTTCGTTGTCGGCCAGTTCGGTCGAGCGGTGGCTGAAGGTGGACAGCACATTGATCGTCACATTCTTGCCAGTGAGGCGGCGATCGGTGATGCGCGACCACAGGATCGGGTGCATCTCGGCCATGTTCGAACCCCACAGCACGAATGCGTCTGCGTGCTCGATGTCGTCATAGCAGCCCATCGGCTCGTCGATGCCGAAGGTGCGCATGAAGCCGACCACGGCGGAGGCCATGCAATGGCGCGCATTCGGGTCGAGGTTGTTTGAGCGCAGGCCGGCTTTCATCAGTTTGGCGGCAGCATAGCCTTCCCAGATGGTCCACTGGCCAGAGCCGAACATGCCGATGCCCTGTGGGCCCTTGGCCTTCAGCGTGGCCTTGCACTTCTCGGCCATGATGTCGAACGCGGTATCCCACGAAACCGGCTTGAACTCGCCGTTCTTGTCGAACTTGCCGTCCTTCATGCGCAGCAGCGGCTGCGTCAGGCGGTCCTTGCCGTACTGGATCTTCGACAGGAAGTATCCCTTGATGCAGTTCAGCCCCTTGTTGACCGGCGCAT
>JAEZVM010000192.1 GCA_023420795.1 Pseudomonadota bacterium | reverse complement strand
CTGGACCGCAGCTTCGTGTTCGAAGGCACCTTCGGCGACAACCCGAAGCTGCTCGAATCGCTGGAAATCGCCGAGAAGGCCGCGCCCACCGATTTGCCGGTGCTGATCGACGGCGAGAGCGGCACCGGCAAGGAACTGATGGCGAAGGTGATCCACGCGAACGGTTCGCGCGCCGACAAGCCGTATATCTCCGTCAACTGCGGCGCGATTCCCGACAATCTGCTGGAGTCCGAGCTGTTCGGCCACAAGAAGGGCGCGTTCACCGGAGCGGCCAACGACCGCAAGGGCAAGTTCGAAAGCGCGCACAAGGGCACCATCTTCCTCGACGAGATCGGCGAACTGCCTCTGCCGGGGCAGGTGAAGCTGCTACGCGTGCTGCAGTCGCATGAGATCCAGCGCGTCGGCTCGGACGAAATCATCTCGGTCGATGCGCGCATCGTCGCCGCGACCAACAAGAACCTGCGCAAGCTGATCGAGGAAGGCACGTTCCGCGAAGACCTGTTCTACCGGCTCTCCGTGATTCATGTCACGCTGCCGCCGCTGCGCGAACGCAAGGACGAGATCCCGCTGCTGTTCGCCTACTTCGGCGATGAAGCGGCGGAAGCGCTGGAACGCCCGCCGATCCAGATGACGCCGCGCCTGCGCAGTTTCCTGCTGAATTATTCCTATCCGGGCAACATACGCGAACTGCGCAACCTGATTTACCGGCTCTCCTGTCTCGCCGGGGAAAAGGCGGATGTCGAGCATCTCCCGGAAGCGATCCGGCCGAAGCCGGCTGCGGCGATCGCCACCGACAATGCCGTCATCTCTGGGGCACCCACGCATGCATCCCTGAGCGATGCGAAACGTGCAGCGAGCGACGAAGCGGAAAGGGCCTTTCTCGAGCAGGGACTGCGAGAAACCGGCGGCACCGTGGCGGAACTGGCGAGGCGCTGCGAGATGAACCGTTCCCATCTGCAGATGCTGCTGAAGAAGCACGGGATCCATTCGAAGGATTTCCGCAAGCAGAACTCCTTGCAAAACGAAAAACGGAGCTGACCGTCTCCCCGCCAAATCGCAACAGCGTTCAAGACATGCCGGACCGCGTTGCGCAGAATACTTCCAGCTAGCCGAACCGCTCACATCAACGATGTTGATGCGCTGCGACGCGCAGCCATCGACATATCCAGTCAAAGAAGGAAAACCAATGAGCTTTCCCCAGCCGGAACTTCAGTCGCTGCAAAATCTGTGGCTGCCGATCGTGCTCTATGCATTCGTGACCTCTGCCTCGCCCGGCCCGGTGAACATCGTCGCGGTTTCATCCGGCATCAGCTTTGGTGTGCGCCGCACGCTGCCGCAGGTTGCCGGTGCCACGCTCGGGTTTTCCCTGCTGCTGTTTGCGATCGGCATGGGACTGGGTGAACTGCTGCGCGCGATGCCCTGGCTGCTTGCTCTCCTGAAGATCGCCGGCAGCATGTTCCTCTGCTATCTCGCTTTCAAGCTGTTCCGGGCGGGCGGCGTCACTGCGGATGTCAATCTCGGCAAGCCACCTTCCTTCTGGGACGGCCTGCTCGCACAGTGGTTCAACCCGAAAGCATGGATCGTGGCTGTCGCCGGCATCTCAACTTACACCATGCCGGGCGCCGCTTACCAGTCGAGTGTGATCGCGATGACGCTGCTGTTCCTGCTGATCTGCTTTCCTTCCATTGCCGCCTGGGCTGCGCTGGGCGCCACCGCAAGAGCATTGCTTAAGAGGCCGCAGTTGGTTCAGGGTTTCAACATGCTGATGGCATTGCTGCTTTTGCTGTCAGTGCTGGGCATTCTTTTGTAGCGCTTATTTGGCGGGCTTTTCCCGCATTACGCGTTGCAGGCTGCCGGGAGAAACGCCGAAGACGCTTTTGAATACCCGGGAAAAATGCGCCTGGTCCGAGAAGTGCAGGGCATCCGCCACTTCAGCCAGCGGCCTGCCCTGTTCCAGCAGATGGCGCGCCTTCAATGCACGCAACTGCCGCAAATACAGGCGCGGAGAAAGGCCGATCTGCTGCCGGAAGGTATGAATTGCATGCCAACGGCTGTATCTGGTTGCTTGTTCGATTTTTCCCAGATCGATTGCCTGATCCCAGTGCAGGTGCAAGGCATCCTGTAAAGGATGGTGCGGCCTGGGGAGGCACGACCGGGATTCTTTTGCGAAGACGCGGTCCAGTCGCAGCATGGCGGTATTCAGCAGCGTTTCGTCTTCCCCGTTTCCGCCGATCTGCTTCAACTGATGGATGAGGCTCGCCGGCAGCCGTTTCACGCGGACACCGCTTCCCGAGACTAGTCGCCTCAGATGCGGCGCTGCTGTCGCCAGCATGTCGTCCGACACATACATCACCTGATACATCACATTGCTGCTGGCTGCAGCACATACGTGTACTTCGTACGGAGGGATGATGAAGATTTCGGACGGCGTCACCCGATACTGGCGCTCACCGCTGTTGAAGCGGCACATGCCATCCAGAATCAGTCCGATCGACCACTTGTCGTGAAAATGTTCGGCGAGGCCGCAGGGACCCATATGCGCGCGGACGACTTCCACGTCCGAACATTGCAGCCGGCTCCAGTGGTCGAACCGTCTTTCGTCGCGCATGGTTCGGACCGCCAGTTCAGTCGCCGAAGCAGATGCCGAGATCGCGCCCGGTCTGCAGCGTATCGCAGTCCAGCGGCACGGCCTTCATGCGGCCCGCGACTTCGGATAGAGCCACGTATTCCACGTTTGGGAATGCGAGCGCCACCATCACACCGGAGTGACCTTCGTCCAGCGCACGCACCGCACCCGCACCGAAGCGCAGCGCCGCGAGGCGGTCGAAGGAAGTGGGGCTGCCGCCACGTAGCAGGTGGCCGAGCACGACTACGCGCGCATCCTTGCCGATACGTTCCTGCAGCGCCTTCGCGACGCGTTCGCCGATGCCGCCGAGGCGTTCCGCATGTCCGACTTCCGCCGGAGCGAGCACCTCGCGATGGCCGCCGGCCGGCTGCGCGCCCTCGGCGACGACGACGATCGAATACATGCGTCCCAGCTTGTCGCGGTTACGGATCTTGGCGGCGACCTTGTCGAGATCGAACGGAATTTCCGGTAGCAGGATGCTGTGAGCGCCGCCGGAAATGCCCGAATGCAGCGCGATCCAGCCGGCATAGCGGCCCATCACTTCCACCACCATCACGCGCTGGTGGCTTTCGGCGGTGCTGTGCAGGCGGTCCAGGCATTCGGTGGCGAATGACACTGCGGTGTCGAAGCCGAAGGTGGTGTTCGTCTTGTCGAGATCATTGTCGATCGTCTTCGGCACTCCGACCACGCGCAGACCCTTGCGGTGCAGCGCATCGGCGATCGTCAGCGAGCCGTCGCCGCCGACAGAGACCAGCGCATCGAGCCCTTCTCGGGCAAAGAATTCGAGGATCTCGTCCGAGCGGTCGGTCTCCCTGATCGAACCGTCCGGCATCGGCGTCGGGAAATGTAGCGGGTTGCCCTTGTTGGTGGTGCCGAGAATCGTGCCGCCGAGATGGGCAATGCCACGCACCCTTTCGCGGGTAAGGCGGAACACGCCGCCTTCGGGATAGCGCTCGGGACTGAGGATGCCGTTGAAGCCATCGCGGATGCCATAGCATTCCCAGCCTCGGTTGGTGGCGGCCTGGAACACGGCGCGGATGACGGCATTGAGGCCCGGAGCGTCACCGCCTCCGGTGTTGATGGCAATGCGGCGGATCGGATTCGGCACTGGAGCTCCTGCTGCTGATATGAAACGGACGGGATCAGCGGAGTATCACTGCCGCCGATTTTCAAGTCAATGGGAGCAGGCGGGTTGACGACTTATCGCGATGAAAGCGCCAGAGCCAGCGTCATCAGCAGTCCGTGGGCGAGGGTGGAGACAATGGTAAGCCGGATCGCCGGCGCCAGCCGCTGCGGCGTGGCCGCATGAGTCCACAACTGCCTGGCAGCGGCCGCGCTCAATAGCACCGGCAAAAAGGCCAGTGCGGCAGGCGTGGGCAGCCAGCCAGATGCCAAACCGAGCGCTGTCCAGCCGTATGCGATGCCCGCCAGCAGCAGGTATCCCCAGCGCGCGTTCGCCACGCCCAGACGGACCACCAGCGTGTGCTTGCCGGCCCGCGCATCGGCGCGCACGTCCGGGAACTGATTAATGTAGAGCAAGCTGGCAATCAGCAGCGCGAAGCCCAGTCCGGCCGCAACCGGAGTGAATGCGAATGCGTGCCGCTGCACGAAGTCGCTACCGATGACGATCAGCAGCCAGCCGGCGGCGACTGCCCACTCGCCCAGCCCCCGGCTTGCCAGCTTTAGCGGCGGCGCCGAATAAGCCCAGCCGACCAGCAATCCGCACAGACCGATCAGCATCAGGCCGGAACCGCTGTGCGCCGTCAGCCATAGGCCAGCCGGAATCACCGAAAGCAGCAGCGCATGACCGAAAATGCCGGTGGTGCGCGCCGACATCACGCCGTTCTGGATAAAACGGCTGCCGCCGGTAAACGGAAACACGCGGTCGGTATTGTCATTGTCGGTACCGTTCTTCGCATCGAAATAGTCGTTCAGCACATTGGCTCCCGCATGTGCCGCCAGCGCTGCGAGCAGCGTCAGCATTGCCGCTGCCGCATCCAAGCCGACGCCATCAGATGCGGCGGCCGCGAACCCGAGCAGGCAACCGGCAAGGGTTACGCTGAGGAAGGCCGGCCGGGTCGCGGCGAAATAGCGCAGCACCGGATTGGGCAGCGTCGCCAGGGAGGGTTCAACGGGATTGCGCATGGCTTGCGTTCGTATGCGTATTTTTAATGATGCAGGGAATGAGTCTCCGGCATTCTACGCCCGCCGGCAATGGAATAAACGGTCAAGCGGAAACCCTGTCTAACTCATGCTGCGCCCGTGGCGGGCGCAAGACATTGCAAAAGGATGAGTCATGGAAAACGGCCCTGATTTTGAATTGCTCAAGGATGCCTACGCCATCATCGATGGCATCCCAGAAACCGCCATCGCCCTCGACAGGCTGCAATCTGCAAAAGGAAAATCGCTGGGCGAGGGCACGATCTGTTCTCCGGCCGGCTGGCTTGCGCAGCACCCGCAATTCCACGATGCCGGCCTGTCGCTGTCGGCAGACGGAAACCTGTTACGCCTGCGAGGCCGGACAGCGGAGGCCGGCGAAGCGGCGCAGATCATGGCGGAACTGTTTCGACTGCCGCCACTGGAGGCGGAACAGCTGTTCGGTACAAGGAACACCTATACCCTGGGCGACGATTCCGGTCTCAGCGACAAGCGGCTGTGGCTGCGCGAGGTGCGCGCATTCCTGCGTGAGCACGGACAGCTCGACGAGGAATTCGAAGAACGTCTGGAAACAAGAGGGCCGTTCGCTGACCCCGCTCACCCGGCGGAGATCAGGGCCATCTGAGCGAACTTTCCTGGTCTTTGGGACACTATGCCCGCCTGCCGGTTTCTGCTGCCCGCCCAGCCATCGAGAGCGCCATCGTAGGATTGATATATCCTCCGCAATATGTGAATTGACCAAGCCCATTCCGATGCGGCGGAGTTCATTCACTTAGAAAACCACTTTCCGGATTATCCAATGCAAGACGTTCTTGCCGACTGGCGGCTGCGCCTGATCGCCATCGCAATGGCGGACACTCAGGATGACGGCGCGCATGACCTCAACCATCTGAACCGCGTCTGGCAGGCTGCCCGGACGCTGCTTGCCGATCATCCGCAAGCCGATGCGATGGTGGTGCAGGCCGCCTGCTATCTGCACGACATCGTTAACCTGCCGAAGAACCATCCGGAGCGTTCGCAGGCCTCCCGGCTGGCGGCGCGGCTCGCGTGCGAGAAGCTGGCGCAGGCCGGCTTCCCGGCGGACAGGCTGGACGGCGTCGCACATGCGATCGAGGCGCACAGCTTTTCGGCGGCAATTGCGCCGGTCACCATCGAAGCAAAGATCGTCCAGGATGCCGACCGGCTGGACGCGCTCGGCGCAGTCGGGCTGGCGCGGCTGTTCTATACCGCCGGCAGAATGGGCTCGGCATTCGCGCACCCGACCGATCCGCTCGCATTGGTGCGGGAACTGGATGACCGGGCGTTCGCGCTCGACCATATCGAGCAGAAGCTGGCGAAACTGCCGGCCAGCATGCAGACCGCGGCAGGGTGCCGGCTTGGAGAAGAGCGGCTGGAATGGCTGCGCGATTTTCGAGCAAGCTTTGTCGCCGAATGGGGCGAAGCTGGAGCGGATGGCTGAAGACAATCCCTCAGGTCGTAGCTGCGTTCAGACTTTGCCACAATCGCGTTCTTTTCCCATATTCATGGGTTGCTCCCTCATCTTGGCTGCTGTATTGTTTCTATAAGGAAACATATTCCCGTGCTTTGCGAGCTGCTAGCACCGTCGCAAAACGACGATCCGAAAGGCTCCGGAGCATGATTAGAAGAGGAGACAGTTATGGATATCGCACGCCGCTTGGTTGATCGATTTGCGGGCGACGATATAAAAATGCGCCGGCTCGTTACCTACTGGAGCGCGACCGTGCTCCTGTATTTCTTGTCCATCTCCATCCTGTGGGTTGAAGTGAGGGATGGCGCGGCGATGGGAGAGCCCGTATTCTGGCTCACGGTGATTGCCATCACCGGCCATGTGCTCTTCTATGTGCTCATCCGGCAATGCAAACGCCTGAATCTGACGCCGGTCCAGCTATCGGTCTATCAGGGGCGGTTCGCCATTGTCTGCACGGTGGCAGGCTATGCGATGATGGGACCGCTGCGCGGCGCCTCTCTCATCATCCTGTTCGTGATTGTGGTGTTCTGCGCCTTCACACTGGAAGCGAAGAAGGCGCATTCGCTGAGCATATTCGCCATCATCCTGCTCGGTGTGACCATGCTGTCGATGCGATATATCGCTCCCGAGCTGTTCAGCGCAAAGACGGAACTGATCCATTTCGTCCTCAGTGCCTCCATGCTGCTCGTGGTTGCCACACTGACCGGACGACTCAGCGAATTGCGTTCCTCGCTGAAAGCGCAGAAGGATGAGCTGAGCCAAGCACTGGCGCATATCCGCATGCTTGCCACCTGCGACGAGCTGACATCGCTGCCGAACCGGCGCTACATGGGCGATCTCCTGCAGCAGGAGGAGCGCCGCCGGCAAAGCGATTGTTCCGTCGCATGCATGGCCTTGCTGGATCTCGACTGGTTCAAGAAGATCAACGACGTGCACGGGCACGGCGCGGGCGACGAAGTCCTGCGCAAGTTCGCCGAAGAGGGACGCCTCAATCTGCGGCCCTGCGATGTGCTGTCGCGCTGGGGCGGCGAGGAATTCCTGCTGTACCTGCCGGACACGAAGATCGATGACGCGAAGACCGTTCTCGAACGTCTGCGAAACAAAGTGCAGTCACTGCGCTTCTTCGCCGACGGCACCCAGTTCAGCATCACCTTTTCCGCAGGGTTGATCGAACTGCTGCCGGACGAATCCGTCTATCTCGGCATCGGGCGCGCCGATGCCATGCTGTATCGGGCCAAGGACGAAGGAAGGAATCGCATCGCCGCGTAGGTTGCCCTGTCAAAAGCGGACTACAATAGCTCGCTTTCCAGCCTTCATCCGATTGGCGGAACCGTGCGCCGGTTCGCCATTCCAACGCAGTTATGTCCCAAGCCTCATCTCCCGCGACCAGCGCGGCAACCATCCTCGCGGCACGCCGCAGAAGCGGCGAGCAGGGAGCGCGCCTGCCCGAATCCTGCCGGCCCCTCGATCTTGATTCCGCACTGGCAATCCAGGCTGCCGTCACCGGACAGCTCGGCGAACGTATTGGTGGCTGGAAGTGCGGAACGCCGTCCGAGGGACGCGTCGTCGTGGCGCCCATTCATTCCGGTGCCATCCATGCCGCCAGTCCGTGTGCCGCACGCGTGCGTGCCGGACAGGTGCGTGTTGAACCGGAACTTGCGTTTATCCTCGGCCACGATCTGCCGGCGCGCGACAAGCCCTATACACACGGAGAAGTGGATGCCGCAATTGCCCGCACCCATCTCGCGCTGGAACTGATCGACAGCCGCTACAGCGATCCGGCCAGTGTTCCCTTCATTGAAAACCTGGCCGACGGCCTGCTCAATCATGGCTTGTTGATCGGTCCGCAGGTCGATGCCGACGCTGCCCGCGCATGCGGCGCGATGCCTATCGACGTGATATCTGAAACAGGAAAGGAAATCTTGCTCGAAGGCCGCCATCCGAACGCGGAACCGCGCGTGCCGCTGTACTGGCTCGCGGAATTCCTGCGCAGCCGGGGACTAGGACTGCAGGCGGGGCGGGCGGTAATTACCGGCTCCTACGCCGGCAGCTTCGATGTGCCAGCGGGGCAGAACATCGTGATCCGCTATGGCACTCTCGGTGAACTGACGGTGCGTTTTGCGCACGGATGACAGGCCTCTCCGAACATCGCAAAGCACAGATCCATGCAAATCGAGCTCATCCGTGAACGCCTGCGCGTACTCGGCGCAAAACCGGAACACGAACAGCGCGTGCTGCGAGACTGGATACAGGTGCGCCCGCATGACCGGGGCCGACGGCGTCCGAACGACTATCTGCCGCAGAACTTGCGCGATGCGCTGCCGGCGATCGATGCGGAGCTGCACGGCATCGTGCGGCTGCTTTCCAGTCACAACACCGAGGACGGCTCTGCCCGCCTATTGGTCGGCCTTGCCGACGGCCAGACCGTGGAAAGCGTGCTGCTGCCGCGCGGCGGCCTGTGCGTGTCGAGCCAGGTCGGTTGTGCGGTGGGCTGCCAGTTCTGCATGACGGGGCGCAGCGGACTGATACGTCAGCTGACGAGCGGCGAGATCGTCGCGCAGGTCGCCTTGGCGCGCACGCAGCGGGCGGTCAAGAAAGTCGTGTTCATGGGAATGGGTGAACCGGCGCACAACCTGAACAATGTGATGGAAGCGATCGAGCTGCTGGGCACCGAAGGCAATATCGGCCACAAGAACCTGGTGTTCTCGACCGTCGGCGACCCGCGCGTGTTCGAGCGCCTGCCGCAAGGCCCGGTCAAGCCGGCGCTTGCCTTGTCGCTGCACACCACCAAGGCCGCCCTGCGAGAAAAGCTGCTGCCGCGCGCGCCGCGCCTTACGCCGGAGGAATTGGTCGCTCTGGCGGAACGCTACGGCCGCCTCACGGACTATCCGGTGCAATACCAGTGGACCCTGCTGGAAGGCATCAACGACGGCGACGACGAGATCGACGCCATCGTGACTCTGCTGAAAGGTAAGTGCGCGGTACTAAACCTGATTCCCTACAACACCATTCCCGATCTCGAATTTCGCCGCCCGCACTGGGAGCGCGCCAGGCAGATGATCCGGGTGCTGCATCAGCGCGGCATTCTCGCCAAGCTGCGCGACTCGGCGGCGCAAGATGTGGATGGCGGCTGCGGGCAGTTGCGGGCGCGGGCGATCGCGGAAGATACGCGCACCATCAGGCTCGCTCCAATCTGAATCGGGAAGGCGGACTGCCGATGCCCGCGCTTGCGGACATCGTTTCCTTCAATGCGGTTTCTCAGGCCGCCAACATCGGATAGTCGGTATAACCCTCTGCCGTCGGGTGATAGAACGTATCCTGATTCGGCGTGTTGAGTGGAGCGTCGAGTCGGAAGCGCTGCGGCAGGTCGGGGTTGGCGATGAACAGTTTGCCGAATGCGACGGCATCGGCTTCACCCGCTGCCAGCAGCTGCTCGGCGCTTGCCTTCGTCAATTGCTCGTTGGCGATATAGATGCCGCCGAACGCCTGCTTGAGCTGCGGCCCCAGCCGGTCCGGTCCGAGCGCCTCGCGCGCGCAGATAAAGGCAATGCCACGTTTGCCCAGTTCGCGTGCGACATAGCCGAAGGTGGCGGCGGGATTGGAGTCGCCCATCGAGTGGCTGTCGCCACGCGGCGCCAGATGCATGCCGACGCGGGAGGCGCCCCAAACCGAAATGCAGGCATCGGTGACTTCCAGCATCAGGCGTGCGCGGTTCTCGATCGGACCGCCGTAGGCATCGGTACGCTTGTTGGTGCTGTCCTGCAGGAACTGGTCGAGCAGATAGCCGTTCGCGCCATGCACTTCCACGCCGTCGAAGCCAGCCGCCAGCGCATTCTCCGCGCCTTTGCGATAGGCCTCGACGATGCCCGGGATTTCCTCGATGCCGAGCGCGCGCGGCGTTACGTATTCACGCTTCGGCCGCACCAGGCTGACATGCCCTTGCGCGGCGATCGCGCTCGGTGCCACCGGTAGCTGGCCGTCGAGGAAGATCGGGTCGGAGATGCGGCCCACATGCCATAGCTGCAGGAAGATATGCCCGCCTTTGGCATGCACCGCCTCGGTGATTTTCTTCCAACCCGCGACCTGCTCATCGGACCAGATGCCGGGCGTGTCGGCGTAACCGACGCCTTGCGGCGTCACGGCGGTGGCTTCGCTGAGGATGAGGCCGGCCGAGGCGCGCTGCGCATAGTATTCGGCCATCAGCGTGTTTGGCACGCGTGCGCCGCCGACCGCGCGCGAGCGGGTCAGCGGTGCCATGAAGATGCGATTGGGAAGGTCGAGGTCGCCGATGCGGATCGGATCAAACA
>JAEZVM010000096.1 GCA_023420795.1 Pseudomonadota bacterium | reverse complement strand
GCCGCGCTAACCAGCCCGGCGACCGAATACAGGCCGAGCTGCGCAAGGCCCGGGAAACTCGACAGCAGCAGCGACGCAAAACCGACAATCGAGGTCAGCACGCCGAGCCGGATGGTCGGCCAGAAATCCGCCACCCAATCCTTCGATGCCTCCGCATTACTCTGGCGCGACTGCACGAACAGGTAAATCGAATAATCGACCGCTTCGCCAATCAGCGTAGTACCGAAGCCGAGCGTGATGCCGTGCACCAGACCGAAGCCGAGGCTGACCGCAACCACGCCCACCAGTGCGCCGGAAACCACAGGAAGCAGACCGAGCGCGAGCGCGGTGAATGAGCGATATACCGTCATCAGCAACGTGACGATGATGAGTGTGCCGATGATCGACAACCGCGTGACTTCGCTTTCTATCGTCTGACGCGACAGCACCGAGAAAACACCGGGGCCGGTCATCACCAGTTTCGCTGCAGCCGCGGGCTGGCCCTGCTTCTGTGCTGAGGCATCGAAGGCTGCCTGGATCTTCGCCATCGCCTGCTGCTGGCCGTCCGTGTCGGCACCGGCGGCACGGGTCTGTGCAATCAGCAGTGCACGCTCGCCGTCGCGCGACATCCAGACGCCATTGTTCATGCGCGGCCGGCTGCCGGCGTTCATCTGCTCGAACAGGCGCACTATCTCACCGGTGGGGTCGCGCGGCAGCAACGGTTTGATCAGCATACCAGCGGGCGAGGTGAGCAGGTCTATCGTTTCGCCCAAGGCATCATGCAATCCGGCGACACTGAAACGCTCCGGTGTCACAGCCGGACTCAGCAGATAGCGGTTGCCGAACAAATACGCCTGATCCTTTTCAAGATGTACTGGTTCGCCGTTGTTGACGGTGACAAAGGCCTCGTCGCTGCGCAGCTCATGCGCGATGCTTTTCGACAGCGCCGCGCGCACGGGCGCGTCAGCCCCCTCGATGCCGACTAGGATTAGCCGAGATACCATGCCGTCGCGCAGTTGGTCGAGCAATACCTGCTGCTCCTTCGTCGGCGACGCGGGAAGAAACGCGGACAGGTCCGCAGTGAAGGTGGTGCGGGCGATGACGATGCTGCAGAGAACAAGCCCGATCAGCCAGGCGGCAATGGCAGCACGGCGCTGGGAAACAGCCTGTTTCATTGCGAACCTACTCGCTCGATGCTCATCAGAGAGCGGTCGCCGTCAGTCTGGATGATGTTGATGCTGCGTACGTTATCGCGCGTGCCGGCGATTTCGATCAGATGCACCGTAGTAAGAAGCTTGGCCTCGGTCGGGAACAGGGTCAGCGTCCAGCGCTCGGCATTTCCTTCCAGTTTCAGCCTGAACGCACGTTCCAGCGCCTTGCGGTCGCCGGAGAGCGTTCCGCGAATGCTGTCGATGAAGCCGACCAGTTCCGGATAGTCGGAAAGCTGCAGTGTGTGCTTCTGGCGACCGCGCTCCAGCGTCAGCGTGTCGCCTTCGATCAGCATGGTTTCCGGCCGCGGCTTGATAGTGCGCTTTTCGAGACGGTCCGGTGCGGTGTAGCGCAGCTCGCCGGACGATTCCAGCGGGCGCTCCAGCATCGCCATGTACTTCTTTTCGACGAAGCTTGCGCGGCCGGCCTTGGTCTTGGCGAGCGACTGCATCAGCTGGTCGATATCCCACGCAGCGGCAAGCGACAGCGACGGCGGCAGCGCTAGAACCCCAAGCAATACAAGCACGCGATACAGGCCGCGTGCAGTGGATGCTGCATTCATTACCTAATCCTTTTTATCCTGCTCACCAGCAGGCGAAGCCGTGCGCCAGAAATCGAAGAAATTGAACCAGTTGTAAGGCGCACGCCGGCAGTAGTTTTCCAACAGCGCTGCATAGCGCTCCATCGCGCGTTCGATCGCCGCCTGCCGCTGACCGGCAGCATTCTGCGAGAAGTCCGTAAGCTGTTCGAAGTGGATTGCGTACCTGTTCCCACCGAGGTACAAGCCAACCATGAACACAACCGGGCGCCGCACGATGGCAGCCATCCGGAACGGCCCCACCGGCAGGTATGCGGCATCGCCGAGGAAGTTCACCGCATGCGTGCTGTCGCCCCCGAGCGTGCGGTCGGCCAGCATGCCGACCAGCGTACCCTGCTCCAAATATTCCTTGATCTTCAGCATGGACTCGATGCGGCCCAGGCCGATCACATCCTGCTGCGCAGTGGGATTGATCGCAGCGAGCATCGCATTGATCTTGCGCGCGTTTTCCTCGTACATCGCCATCGCCACCTTCAGGCCGGCATGATGGCGCCCGAGCGCGCGTATCGCCTCGAAGCTGCCCATGTGCGCGCCGATCAGGAACACGCCTTGGCCATCGGTCAGCGCATCCTGGATGACCTGCTCGCCATGCACTTCGATATCGAACAGGTCGAAGCGCTGGTTGAGCAGATAGACGCGATCATGGATGGTCGAGGCGAACCAGAAGAAGTGCTTGTAGATATCCGACCAGCGCACCGGCCGCCCCAGCATACGGCTGAGATATGCGCGCGATCCAGCCCTGCTGGCCGGCGCGAACAGCAAGAAATAGCCGGCGATCAGATGCAGCACGATGCGCCCGGCCGGCCGGCCAAGCCTGAGCGAAATCCAGGTCATGATGCGCAGCATCAGCATGTTGCTGCGTTCTGGGCTACGCGCCCATTCGGCGGAGGTGTCGTGCGTGGAGGCTGTCATTACCTTACGCCTCCTGCACTGTACGCACCGAGCCGGTAGCGACCTTGCGTTCGTTACTGTTCACATCAAACCGTACCGAACCGTTGGCCAGTGCTTCAAACTGCACCTGTACCGGTTCGCCGGGGCGCGCCGGGCTGAGGAATTTCGCACTGCTGATCTGACAGGCGGACAAGTCAGCGCCAAGCGCGATGCCGATCGCATGCAATACCTCATCCAGCAACACCACGCCGGGGACGATGGGCGCGCCGGGAAAGTGGCCGGTGAATGCCGGATGATCGGCGGCGATCGGAAGGATCACTTGTCTCATGCTGATGCCTCGTCTGTCCTGCCGGCATTCGCCTGCGCCAGTTGTTGCAGGGCTTCGCGCGGCAGCTTGCCGGTCGCGTTGCGCGGCAGCGCATCGACAAACACCAGCGGTCGCGGCAGAAA
>JAEZVM010000060.1 GCA_023420795.1 Pseudomonadota bacterium | reverse complement strand
TCTTCACGATAGGAGCTGGTCGACAATATCGCCAACGGCACATCGAAGATCCGAGAGAATATATCTCCCGGACGCAGACCACCGCGCGCCAGACACAATACCTGATCAAACTGCCAGCCCGACTCGTAAACCATTCGTGCAAGTCCTACAACTGCCCGGTTGTAGTCATCCCAGGAAACCCACAAATCCTTATCGTTCGACATACCCATCGTTCTCTACTCTCAATCTCTTATGCGAACGGATGGCGCAAAACGATCGTCTCTTCGCGGTCCGGGCCGGTTGAAACCATATCGACCGGAACGCCGACCAGTTCCTCGATGCGCTTGATATAGGCACGCGCATTCGCCGGCAGGGCATCGAGCGACTTCGCCCCTACGGTGGATTCGGCCCAGCCGGGCATCTCCTCATAAATGGGTTCGCAGCGCGAGGCATCCTCAGCACCAACCGGGAAAATATCGACTGTCTTGCCGTCGAGCTTGTAACCGACGCAAAGCTGCAGTGACTCCAGTCCATCGAGAACATCGAGCTTCGTCAGACACATGCCAGAGACGCCGTTGATCTGCACCGAACGGCGCAGCAATGCAGCGTCAAACCAGCCGCAGCGACGCGGCCGCCCGGTTACCGTACCGAATTCATGGCCGACGCTTGCCAGATGCTTGCCCACGCCTTGATCCGTTGGCAGCTCCGACGGAAAGGGACCGGAACCTACGCGGGTGGTATAAGCCTTGGTAATGCCCATGATGTAGTGCAGCATGTTCGGCCCCACCCCGGAGCCGGCAGCCGCATTCCCTGCCACGCAGTTACTCGACGTAACGAACGGATATGTCCCATGGTCCACATCGAGCAGGCTGCCTTGCGCACCTTCGAACAGAAGGCTGCCGCCGGCCTTGTGCGCAGCGTACAGGGCGCTCGATACATCGGCGACCATCGGGGCGATGCGCGGCACCGTGGCAAGCGCGTCATCCAGGGTCTTTTGATAATCGACCGGCTGCGCCTTCAGATATTGCGACAACACGAAGTTGTGATAGTCGAGGTTCTCCCGCAGCTTTTCCGCGAAGCGCTTTTCATTCAGCAGGTCTGCGACCCGGATTGCACGCCGCGCAACCTTGTCCTCGTAAGTCGGACCAATACCTTTGCCGGTCGTGCCGATCTTTGCAGCCCCCCGCGCGGCTTCACGCGCCGCATCGAGAGCCGTGTGATAAGGAAGGATGACCGGGCATGCTTCCGATATCTTCAAGCGCGACACTACCTCAACGCCGCTAACCTGCAGCTTGTCGATTTCGCGCAGCAGATCCGGTACCGACAACACAACCCCATTGCCGATATAGCAGGCAACGCCGGCCCGCATGATGCCGGACGGGATGAGTTGCAGCGCCGTCTTCTGCCCGCCGATAACAAGCGTATGTCCAGCGTTATGCCCGCCCTGAAAGCGCACGACTCCCTGCGCATGATCGGTCAGCCAATCGACGATTTTTCCTTTTCCTTCATCGCCCCATTGGGTGCCGATGACAACGACGTTCTTTGCCATACTATTAACCTAGCTTTTTAAGAATCCAGTTTCCGTTTTCATTAACGACTGCACGATCGCAATCAAATTCGTCCTGATCGTTTTCATGGCCGGGCAAGCTCTGGATGACAATCTCGCCCGCCTTGCGCAATTCAACGATCTTCTGCCGTAGGGACGCCTCCGTTCCCCAAGGCGCGCGGATCGCTCGCCTGCGCTCGGCGCATGGGATCAGGCGTGCCAGTTCCCGCAAATCCATCGAGAACCCGGTCGCCGGACGCGCACGTCCGAACGCCTCGCCCACCTGGTCGTAGCGCCCTCCCCTGGCAACCGCATTCGGCAGCCCCGGCACATAGGCGGCGAACATGACACCGCTGTGATAATGGTAGCCGCGCAGATCGGCAAGATCGACGGTCACGCTTGCCTTGCCTGCATGCCTGATCAGGAATTCCAGTTCATCCAGCGCACGAGCGACTCCCGGCACTTTCGCCAGGATTTCACGGGCGCGGGAAATGATGGACGCATCGCCATAAAGCCCCGGCAATGCGAGCAATGCCTCTCTGGTCAGCGGATCAAAATCCTTCGCAATGCTACGCAGCCCGGGGACATCCTTGGCTTCTAGCAGCGAGAATAATTCCGCTTCACAGTTCTGGGCCGCAGCATCATTGGCGATGATAGCGCGCAGCACACCCACATGGCACAAATCCAGCCTCACCTGCGAAATGCCGGCCAGCGCCAGCGAGGACAGAGCCAGCTCCTGGATTTCCGCATCCGCCTCCAGCCCGGCATGACCATATATCTCCGCCCCGATTTGCAACGGCTCGCGCGTCGCATGCAGGCCCGACTGGCGGGTATGCAGCACGCTACCAACATAACAGAGCCGGGTCACTGACTTGCGATTAAGCAGGTGCGCATCGATCCGCGCGACCTGGGTAGTCATGTCGGCACGTATTCCCATGGTGCGACCGGACAACTGATCGATCAGCTTGAATATGCGCAGATTCATGTCCTGACCGGCTCCGGTCAGCAATGACTCGAGGTATTCCAGCATCGGCGGCATGACCAACTCATAGCCGTACAGGCGGAAGTTATCGAGCATCGCGCGCCGCAAAT